>JBMZDK010000116.1:0-12066 GCA_049614265.1 Thiolinea sp. | reverse complement strand
GTTGATCCGCTTCATTCTGCCAGTCGACAACCAAGCGGGCTTTCAGAATTTCAGGATGGCGCTTAACTACTTTATCGACCTGCTCCGGGCGAATAAACATACCCCGTACGGTTATAGATACATCAGCAGAACCAACCGCACCTTCGTCTGCTGAGGTTGTTTCATAAATCCCGTCGGTATAAGTATCATCAGTGATAACTGTACCATAACGCTTTAACAAAACTGCTTTGATAGATTGCAGCAGCTCAGCACCATTATCACTCCGCTGCAAACGGTAATCAGAAGTATCAGCATTATTGCTATTGCCCGTTGAGCTTGAAGAGCCACCGCCACAGGCAGTGAAGAGTAAAAGCGGGCATAAGAAAAGGACGTAACATATTTTTTGCATTATTCGCTCCGGTATAAACCCAGAGAACCCTACCTGCCAGCCAAACAGATAGTTACTGAGAGAAGATCGCTAATGCAAAAATATTAACACAAAAACAGCAGAGCAAGCATCATAGAGCTTGCTCTGCTGCCATTATTCGTATTTACGGATATCGCTAATTACTACGCCGTCATTAGCCAAACTGCCTATAGTACAGAGTTCGACCTCACCCCGCACTTTGCAAACCTCACGGATGCTTCCGGCAATTTGCTGTGACAATGTATCAGCAGCAGAACCATCTGCCACCTCGCAATGCATAGTGAGTTGATCCGCTTCATTCTGCCAGTCGACAACCAAGCGGGCTTTCAGAATTTCAGGGTGGCGCTTAACCACTTTATCAACCTGCTCGGGGCGAATAAACATACCCCGTACTTTCGCTGTCTGATCAGCACGACCCATCCAGCCTTTGATACGCTGATTGGTGCGACCACAGGGACTGCCACCCGGCATAATCGCGGACAAATCGCCGGTCGCAAACCGAATCAAGGGATAATCCGGGTTCAGGCTGGTTACCAGCACCTCGCCAACTTCTCCTTCTGCTACCGGATCGCCCGTTCCTGGCCTGACAATTTCCAGATAAACACCTTCGTCAACCACCAGACCTTCAACCGCCTCAGTCTCGTAAGCAATCAAACCCACATCAGCAGTGGCATAGCACTGGTACACGGTAATTCCGCGTTCAGCAAAGAAGGTACGGAAAGCCGGAGGATAAGCCTCACCACTAACCAGACCATGGGTAAACGACGATGTATCCATACCCGAAGCTTCGCCTTTCTCCAGCAAAATCTTCAGAAAAGAAGGCGTGCCGACATAAGCATTTGGTTTCAGATCAGCAATAGTCTGTAACTGTAACTCAGTTTGGCCGATGCCGCCGGGAATCACTGCACAGCCCAATGCGTGTGCCCCGCTTTCCAGCATCATTCCCGCCGGAGTCAGATGATAAGAGAAGGTATTATGCACCACATCACCGGCACGGAAACCCGCACAATGTAATGCACGAGCCAGACGCCAGAAATCCGGACGTCGAATAGAACCCGGTTCATAAATCGGCCCCGGTGAAGAAAATATATGAGTCAGCGCATTGCCTTGCAAAGCCGCAAAACCGCCGAAGGGAGGCTGTGCCTGCTGCAGCTTTAACAGCTCCGATTTACGGGTTACCGGTAAACGTGCAATTGCCTCTGCCGAGTCGATCGCTGCCGGATCAACAGCTTTAAATAATTCGGTATATGCCGGAGCATTTGCTTTGGCATGAGCCACCAGATCTGCAACAGCCGTAACCAGCGCGTTTTGTCGCTCCGCAGGGTCTCGCGTTTCCAGATCGTCATACCAGGAATTCATGCTAACTTGGGACACGGTTTGCTCCTTCATCCATAAACCGGCGTTTTCAGGGCAACATTACCCTGTGACGCATAAATGCCTATGCGTCAAATATTGTTATATGATAATTAGTGCAATAACTGCTTAGGCCAGCCAGCGCTTACGGCGGCGGTAGTGCTTCACGTCGCGGAAACTCTTCTTATCCCCACCACTCAGGCCAAGATAAAACTCTTTGACATCCTCATTTTCCGACAAAGCTTTAGCCTCACCATCCATAACCACACGGCCATTTTCCAATATATAACCGTAGGTCGCGTAGCGAAGCGCCACCGAGGCATTCTGCTCAGCCAGCAAAAATGTTACCCCTTCCTTCTGGTTCAGGGTTTTAACAATCTCAAAAATCTCTTCTACCAGCTGTGGCGCCAACCCCATAGAAGGCTCATCCAGCAGAATCAGCTTCGGCTTTGACATCAAAGCCCGCCCTACTGCCACCATTTGCTGTTCACCACCGGAGGTATAACCTGCCTGACTCTTACGGCGCTCCTTCAATCGTGGAAAATAGCTGTATACCATTTCCAGATCTTCTGCGACTTTCTTCCGGCCATCTTTACGGGTGTAAGCACCTGTCAGCAGGTTCTCTTCCACCGTCAAATGCTCAAAGCAATGACGCCCTTCCATGACCTGTACCACACCACGTCGCACCAGCTCATTCGGTGACAGGTTCTCAACCTGCTCTCCCTCAAACTCGATCGAGCCTTTAGTCACCTCGCCACGCTCGGTTTTCAGAATATTGGAAATCGACTTAATCGTCGTGGTTTTACCAGCACCATTAGCACCCAGCAAGGCAACAATACCGCCTTGCGGGACTTCGAGTGAAATTCCTTTCAATACCAAAATAACGTGATCGTAGATGACCTCGATGTTTTTGATACTAAGCATTGTGTTGTCAGTGGACATTGATGTACCTGTAGATGGATGCTTTATCAGATAAAACTCTCTTCTGCCATTAGAAAAAAGCAGAGTCTCTTCAGGAAGCACAACACTTCTGAAGAACCCCTCCTTAAAAAAAGAAGGGGCGGAGAGCTTAACCGCTCAACCCATGGAGAAGACTTACAGGAGAGCGGTTAAGAGGAGGAAATTGCTTATGAGCAGTCCCGTTCCTTAATGTTATTTTCCTTAGCAAAAGCCGCAGAATCTTCAGCAATCAACGGATCAATGATATCACGGTCAGAACCTGTGAATTCAGTAATCATCTTCCACTGCTTAGCCTTAGCATCCCACTGCTGAATAGCACCCAGACCCGGGCCACCGTGATCAGCACAGCTAACATTAATTTCCGGAGCAAAACCAGGCAAGCCCAGTGCTTCCAGACGTGCTGCATCAATCTTCAGGTTTTCCATACCGTCACGCATCTGTGCCGCATTGATATCCTTGGTATTGTGCATCTTCTGTGCAGTTGCTGCCGCTTCAGCCGCCAGCATCGCAGCATACAAACCACGGTTGTACAGTACGCTACCAATGTTACTGCCATCACCAGCGGCTTTACCCGCATCTTTCACATACTTGGCGATATCCTTAAACACCGGATAGTCAGAACCCACACCATGGAACGTCACCGCTTTATAGCCGTTAGCACCATCGCCTGCCGGCATAACGTCATTTTCAGAACCAGACCACCAGACACCAACAAACTTATCCATTGGGAAACGAATATTGGTCGCTTCTTTGATTGCCACCTGATTCATCACGCCCCAGCCCCACATCAGGACAAAGTCAGGGCGGTCACGACGAATTTCCAGCCACTGTGACTTCTGCTCCTGACCGGGATGGTCAACCGGCAGTAAAGTCAGCGAGAATCCGTGCTTTTTCGACAGCTCAGTCAGGGTACGGATTGGCTCTTTACCGTAAGCAGAGTTGTGATAAACCAGCGTGACTTTCTTGCCTTTCATGTCACCTTTGGACTCATCCAGCAGGTGCTTCACAATAATAGAAGCCGCATCCCAATAGTTACCCGGATAGTTAAAGACGTGGCTGAATACCTTGCCGTTAGCGGCAGACGTACGACCGTAACCCATAGAGTGAATCGGAATACCATCGGCCGTTGCTTTCGGAATCAACTGGTAAGTAATACCAGTAGACAGCGGTTGATAAACCAGTGCGCCTTCACCTTTAGTAGACTCGTAACACTCAACACCTTTCTGGGTGTTATAAGCGGTTTCACACTCAGGGGTAGCAACTTTCACCCCACCGATACCGCCATCACGCTCATTCAGCATGGTGAAGTAATCTGCATAACCATCCGCAAACTCAGTACCATTCGGGCCATAAGGGCCGGTACGGTAGCTCAGCATAGGGAAAGTCAGGTCTGCTAACGCAGCAGGCGCTGAAGTGACTAATACACCTGCGGTTACCAGGGCAGCAGTTAACGCTTTAAATTTCATGTATAACTCCTCCAATTACATTAATGTGGAAACGGCCACAACCTTAGTTTCTCTTTGGTCACACGCCATAACTGGGCAAGACCATGTGGTTCAGCGATCAGGAAAATCATGATCAGTGCCCCAATTAACAACAACTCAATGTGAGCTGCTAAATCAGCAGGCCAGCCAAACACGCCTACCATAATATTCTTTAACAGGACGGGTATCAAAATTAAGAAAGCAGCGCCGAGAAATGAACCCAGAATACTCCCCAGCCCGCCAATAATGACCATAAACAATACGAGGAAAGACTTATCAATACCAAAGGCTTCTGTAGGCTCCGCCGACCCCAGATAAATCGCAAACAGCATTGCACCAGACATTCCAATGTAGAACGAGCTGATAGCGAAGGCTGACAGCTTAGCCTGTAATGGTGGTACACCAATAATTTCAGCCGCAATATCCATATCCCGGATCGCCATCCATGAACGGCCGGTTCGTCCGCGAGTCAGGTTACGCGCGACATAAGCAAACACCACGACTAATACCAGACAGAACAGATAAGTTGCCCAGGGCGGTGCATTTGGTCCGCTCACCGGGATACCAAACATCAATCGCTCCGGTGCAGAGATTTGGCCGGAGGCCGAATAGTTATAGAACCATGGCACCTTATTAAACAACCAGACCAGAAAGAACTGCGATGCCAGCGTTGCTACCGCCAGATAAAAGCCTTTAATCCTCAAACTTGGCAAACCAAAGGCAATACCTACCATGGCTGTAATCAAACCGGCCAGAATCACCACCAGAAACATATTCATTCCGGGGAATTCCACCATCAGCTTGTAACAGGCGTAAGCACCTACCGCCATAAAGCCACCGGTTCCCAGACTTACCTGCCCGCAGTAACCAGTCAGAATATTCAGCCCTAAAGCCGCCATTGCCCAAACTAAGAAAGGCACCAGAACCGACTTTTCCCAGTAATCATTGATAACAAAGGGAATTACCAGAAAGGCTATCGCCAGTACGGCCCAGACAAAGTACCGATCCAGTTTAATCGGAAAGGTTTGCTGGTCAGCAGCATAAGAGGTCTTAAAATCGCCTGCTTCTCTGTAAAACATCGTTTAAACCCTCTCAATAATCTTTTCGCCGAACAGACCCTGAGGTCTGAACATCAGGAAGAACAAGGCCAGTGCATAAGCAAACCAGTTTTCCGTCGCCCCACCGATCATGCCGCCAATGGTGTATTCAAACACTTTCTCGCCAACACCAATAATCAACCCGCCAACAATCGCACCCGGTATTGAGGTAAAACCACCTAAAATCAGTACCGGCAGTGCCTTCAGCGCAATCAGGGACAATGAGAACTGTACGCCGGATTTTGAACCCCACATAATGCCCGCCACCAGCGCAACAAACCCGGCAATCGACCAGACCACTACCCAGATTGAACGCAGCGAGATACCAACAGTTAATGCTGCCTGATGATCATCTGCGACTGCTCTCAGCGCCCGACCGGTCTTGGTGAATTGTGAAAACAGTGTCAGCGCAATCACCAGCATAATGGCAATCCCGGCAGCCCAGACATCCAGCACATCGATATACATACCATAATAGTCTGAACCTTCAGATGCCCAGGTTTTGGTTACATCCTCCCACCAGAATGAGCCACCGGATGGCAAACCAACATCCATGTTTTTAATGTCAGCGCCCCACATCAGGTCGCCAAAACCTTCCATGAAGTAAGCCAGGCCAATAGTAGCCATAAACAGAATAATCGGTTCCTGATTAACCAGGTGCTTGAGCACAAAACGCTCCACCAGCCAGGCAAATAAAATCATCACTCCCATCGTCAGTAAGATAGCGAGGAAGGTATTCATACCATCCCCCCAGTGATGAATCTTAGTGCCAAAAATAGCGTTAATCAGATGCGAGAACGGCACCTGCCCGGTTTGAAAACCCACCAGGGTTAATGCTGCGAACAGCGCCATAACGCCCTGTGCGTAATTAAAGATGCCCGACGCTTTAAAGATCAGGACAAAGCCCAGTGCAACCAGTGAATACATCACACCAGCCATCAGACCATTCAGAATAACTTCAATCAGATTTAGGAAATCCGGACTCATGACTTGACCCTCCGTGCTTGTAAATCAATCATGACTCACCCCCAAATATGCATCAATCACCGCCTGATTACCCCGCACCTCATCCGGTGTACCATCAGCCAGCTTACAACCATAATCCAGTACCACGACCCGATCCGACAAATCCATGACCACACCCATGTCGTGTTCAATCAGCGCAATCGTTGTGCCAAACTCATCGTTAACATCAAGCACAAAACGACACATGTCTTCCTTTTCTTCCAGGTTCATGCCCGCCATTGGCTCATCCAGCAACAGCAATTTGGCATCAGCAGCCAGCGCACGCCCCAGCTCAACCCGCTTTTGCATACCGTATGGCAAGCGCCCGACCGGTGTTTTACGTATTGCCTGAATACCAAGAAAATCAATAATGTGCTCGACCCGTTCGCGGTGTTCCAACTCTTCCTTTTCTGCCGGGCCTTTCCATAATGCCTGCCAGAACAGATTCGTTTTCATTTGCGTCATCCGCCCGGTCATCAGATTATCCAGCGTCGACATACCTTTAAACAGAGCGATATTCTGGAAGGTTCGGGCAATCCCCTGACGGGCAATCTGATAAGGCTTCATCGGGCCACGCTTTTCACCACGAAACCACACTTCGCCCTGTTGCGGATGATAGAAGCCGCTGATCACATTCAGCATCGAGCTTTTACCGGCACCATTCGGGCCAATAATCGCGCGAATTTCTCCTTCTTTGATATCAAAGCTGATATCCGTCAGCGCTTTAACGCCACCAAAAGACAACGTGATATCTTTTACTTCCAGCAAGGTATCGCCGATCTTTGCGGCGCGTTCTGCCATAGCACTCATCAAGCGGCCTCCTGCTGTACAACCGGGGTAAAGGTTTTCGCATTCTGAATTTGCAGCGTGGCCTCAATAGCCCCTTTGCGCCCGTCTTCAAACGTCACTTCAGTTTTGATGTAACAATCCGGCACGTCGGAGTACAGCGCATCAATCAACACACCATACTTCTCCGCAATAATCCGGCGTCGCACCTTACGTGTCCGGGTCAGTTCACCATCATCCGGATCCAGTTCCTTATGCAAAATCAGGAAGCGGTTTATCTGTGAATTAGACAGCATCGGATCAGAAGCCAGATCATTATTCACCTGCTCCACACTCTCCAGCATCATCTTATAAACTTCAGGGTGCCCGGCTAACTCCTGATAACTTGCATAGGCAACATTATTCCGCTCTGCCCAGTTACCAACAGCCTCAAGGTCGATATTGATGAACGCTGTACAGTGATCCTTAGCATCACCAAAAGTTACTACTTCACGAATATGCGGGAAGAACTTCAGCTTGTTTTCAATGTATTTCGGCGCAAACATCGAGCCATCATTAAACTTGCCAACATCCTTAGCCCGGTCAATAATTTTCAACTGACCATTATCAGCGAAGAAACCGGCATCACCGGTATAGACCCAGCCCTCTTCATTTTTAGTCTCACGCGTGGCCTCGTCATTCTTATAATAACTGTGGAACACCCCCGGACTGCGATACATTACCTCACGGTCATCATTAATTCTGATTTCCACTTCCGGCGCCGGTACGCCGACCGTATCAGCATAAATCTCACCGTCCGGTTGCATCGTGATGAACACTGATGACTCAGTTTGACCATACAGTTGTTTAACATTAATACCGAGAGAGCGAAAGAAATCGAAAATCTCCGGGCCAATTGCTTCACCAGCTGTATAAGCCAGGCGCACCCGGCTGAAGCCCATCGTATTCTTGAGCGGTGCATAGACCAGAAAATTGCCCAGTTTATAGAGCAACTTTTCTTTAAAGCTGATTTCCCTGCCTTCCAGGATATCAACACCGGTTTTGCGTGCGATGTCCATGAAGTAATTGAACATCTTCTGCTTCAACTTACCGGCATCCTGCATACGGATAGTAACGGTGGTCAGGATATTTTCGAAGACACGTGGCGGAGCAAAATAATAGGTCGGGCCAATTTCACGCAAGTCAGTCTGTACCGTTGCTTCACTTTCCGGGCAATTGACACAGAACCCGGCGACGTAAGCCTGACCATAGGAGAAGATATGATCACCCACCCAGGCCATTGGCAGGTAAGAAAGGATTTCTTCGTGTTCAGTCAGCTTATCGAAGGCAACACTGTTGCGGGAAGTGATAATGATATTGTCATTCGTCATCACCACGCCTTTCGGCTTGCCGGTGGTACCGGAGGTGTAGAGGTAAATCCCTACATCGCTGCCGCAGCCCTTATCAATTTCCTGTCGCAGGAAATCAGGGTTTTCACGGGCAAACTCGCGACCTTTTTCCTGAACCACAGCAAAGTCAGACAAAATAGCTGAATCGTAATCACGCAATCCCCGCGAATCATCATAGATAATCTGCTGCATTGACGGGCATTTTTCGCGAATTTCGAGCGACTTATCGACCTGTTCCTGATCTTCCGCAAGAACAAAACGCACTTCGGCATGATCGAGAACATACTGCATTTCGTCAGCAACAGAATCCTGATAGACCGGCACCGGTATACCGCCCAGACACTGCGCAGCACACATTCCCCAATACAGTCTGGGTCGGTTCGTACCAATGATCGCCAGCTTATCGCCGCGCTGAAACCCCATAGCTGCCAGTCCGTTAGCAAGTGCAAAAACTTCATCCTGCATTTGCGACCAGCTCCACGTCTGCCAGACCCCGAAATCTTTCTCACGAATCGCAGGGCGGTTTGAAAACCTCTGCGCATTCTCAATCAGTAATTTGGGAAACGTATCTGATTTGTTTTCCATTCAGCCTCCACCTCTGTATGGCTCCCTTCTCCGCAGACTATCCTATACAGGTTGCCCTGAACTGTCCAAGGGCAGTGTGATTTGTTTTGTAAAAGGGGTGTAAATAGAAATCACCATCGCACTGATGAACAGCTCAAACACTATCAGCGCAAGTAAAAACCACCGTTCAAATCACTCCCCGCCAACTTAATGCCAGCTCAAAACAGAAGCTGACATATCAAAAACTCATATCCAGATAAATACTTTATTACCCATAAAGATACTAAAAATTAAAGATCATAATAAAGAGCAATTTATTCACATCCAAAAAAATAAACAAATCCGCATATATAACAGCAGCTTAAAACCACAGTCAGCTAAAAAGCCATTTCCTGGCACGGATACTGCAAAGTTTCATACAACCTGATTATTAATTCTGTGACAGACGGAGGTCAGCATGAACACAGCAGTTGCTAAACACACCATGAAACGATGCATTCAGACCTTAAAAGATGAACAACGGCGACAGTACCACCTTACACACGACTGTTTCACCGGACGCCCCCTGACTGAATGGCAACTGTCACGTCAGCACGAGGAAACTACTGATGCCGTTACACAGAAAAGACAACAGGATTTAGCATGCCTGAACCGCATTCTGTATCCCACACCCACACTGGGTAGCGTGTTTGGTGAATCCCTGACAACACTGAAGCAACAGCCGGAAACACCAGAGCCAAACCTGTCGGCCCCATTTACCAGACCATCTGAAGACCTGGTGAATCGCGCCATACACTGGTTTGACCAGTACCGGACAGTTGGGTTGTCGGCGTTATTACCTGATCAGGCACAGCAATTAACTGAGCGGAATATCGCCATTATTAAACGGGCGTTTGCACCTGACACAGTTCTGATTCAAAACGCCTGCCTGTTATCCGCATTCTGGATTCGCAGCCCGCTGGACTGGAAAGCCGCAGGTAAAACCAGCTTACTGGAACACCTGTTTGTGCAATATAAAACACCAGCCTTTCTTCAGGGCTGCTGGTCAGAAGCAGCCAATGAAGACAGTGTACGCTGGTTGCTGTGTTACCTGATGTATGCCCAGGGCGGTAGCCTGAAAGCATTAACGCAACACTTTGGCTGGACACCGCTGAGCAAAAAGCTGTGGCATCAGCTGTTTCTGTGCCCGGCTAAGCTGAATCCGCTACAGGCAGTGTTATATGCTGAATTCAAGCGTCTTGGCGGCTGGGATGAAGACTTCAGCTGCCTGATGGCGAATGAAGCTTATGTGATTGATCTGCTGGAACCGGTTTCGGAAGCAGGTCGTGACTTCTGGTACGACACCTGTCGCTGGACGATCAAACATCAGTTTGAACTGACCGCAGAAGAAAACCAGAAAGTTTTACGCTGGGCACGCCATCAGCTGACTGAATTTACCCGGCAGGGCGACACCTACCGCTTACAGGGCCGCAGTAAGGCGAAGATACTGGACAGCATTGCGGCGTATGAACGTGAACAGCGCGACATTCAACGTGCCCGCGCCCGTTTAGCTGAGCGGGCTCGTCAGGTGTCAATGGCGCGTGAAGCCGAACGGGAACGCCTGCGTGAAGAGTACCTTGAAGAACAGGCAATGCGGGAAGCCTTACTGGCCCGCCAACGCGGTGACTATGATTACGATGAGCCAATTGATGTCAGCTGGAGAAACCGTGGCTGGGACTGGATGACTAATGCAAATGGTAAGAAATGGCACTTTGCAGAGTTGACCACCAGCCAGCAGCTCAATGATGAAGGTGAGGCAATGGAGCACTGCGTAGGTGGTTATTCGCTGAGTTGCCTGGACGGGACATCTGCTATTTTCTCACTGCGGGTTAATGGTTCCAGAAAAGTTACCATTGAAATTGATCCGCTTTGCAAACACCTGATTCAGGTACAGGGAAAATTCAATGCTGAACCTGACAGCTCAATACAGGCGATGCTAACCGCCTGGATGAAACGCGTGGTTACACGTTAATCATCTGCAGCCGATAGCGCTTTTGTGCTATCGGCTTGCCAGCACAGCAGCTTACACAAGATCAACAGGCACTGTTTTCAGGAGTAAACAAATGACATTCACCAGCCCGCCAGACAACACTCAAAGTGCAATACATAGTGTATTACAGCAACACTTGTTTGCACCGGTAACAGAACCGTACTTAAGCCATGACTTGCTGAAGAAACGCCTTGCTAATACCAAATCCCACTTACACCCTCTGTTGAACAACAAGGCAGAATGGATGGCATGGCTGATCAACAGCACCTATCCGTTCGCCGATGAATATAACTTTCATTATGAACTGGATAAACTGCTGCTGAAATGGATTGGTGAAACAGCACAGGGTATTGAAGTGCTTTTTACACTGGCCACACAAACCGATAGTGAATGGTATGTACAACGCAAAGCGATCCGGATTCTGAGCGAGGCGGGAGCACGGGCACAACTCATACGCTTGCTCCCGCCATTACTGGACTACGAAGATAATACCCCACCTACTCCGCCAAAACTGTATGAGGTCTATGAAGCTTACCTGGATGCTCTGGCAGCTAATAAAATCAGAGAAGCACTGCCCTACCTGCAGCAGATGCAATCCGACTACAACACGCTGGCAGAACTATACCTGACAGAATCTGAAAACTATCACGCTGATGAAGAAGCGGCCTGTGATAATAACTATGGGGACGAGGACGATGAAGACCTGAGCGACACCGTTATTAACGGCAACGCCTACGATAGTTACGACATAGAAAAGGCCCAAGAATTATTAACAATAGCCCGTGCTGCATTGGGGGATAGCGAAGCTCTGGCAGCCGTTATCCGGCTCAGCTATAACGATTGGCATCACACCAGAGAACCCGCCAGAGCAGCGCTTCGATCACTACTGGATACCATTGGTGATAGCAGAGCCCTGCAACAACTCTCCGGTGCAGCCAATCCCTTAGCTCATCAGGATCAGTACCAGGCACTTAGCCTGCAACATGAGGATGGG
>JBMZDK010000115.1:0-12185 GCA_049614265.1 Thiolinea sp. | reverse complement strand
AAAATCTTAGGCCAAAACCACCCCGCAATAATCCTGAATCATCCTCCTTACGACCCCCAAAACCAGAGGCTGAAAGCATGAGCCGTCGCCGATCCCGCGCTGCCCGTCAGCAGGCCCGCAAACACCAGGCAGCAACGGCGCATTTAACAGCTCCGGCGTATATCAGCCATCATGCACCAATCTATGAGTTACTGGACGATGATGCCTTAGTCCGCATAGAACAAAATGCGGATCGTATCCTCGAACAGGTCGGCATGGTATTCAGCGGTGATGAGGAGGTGTTGTCTGTTTTCCGTGCGGCTGGCTGCAAAGTGCAGGGTGAACATGTGTATTTTGAACCCGGCTTTTGTCGTTCGGTGATTCAGGCCAGCGCTCCGGCAGAATTCATCCAACATGCACGGAATCCGGCACGTTCGGTGCGTATTGGCGGTAATAACACGCTGTTTTGCCCCAGTTTTGGCCCGCCATTTGTGCATGATATGGATCGTGGGCGGCGTTTTGGCACCATTGAAGACGTGCGTAATTTCACCCGTCTGCACTACCAGTTGCCATCGGTGCATCATTCCGGTGGTGTGGTGTGCGAACCGACCGATGTTGAAGTGCCACTGCGGCATTTGCAGTTATTGCATGCTCACCTGACGCTGAATGATAAGCCATTTATGGGCGCGGTTACCGCGCCGTCACGGGCAGTCGATACGGTAAACATGGCGCGGATTGCCATGGGTGAGCAGTATGTCGATGGTGAGTGCTATGTCTATTCGGTGATTAATCCGAATTCACCGCTGGTATTAGATGACACCATGCTGGGTGCGCTAAAAGTCTATGCCAGGGCGCGGCAGGCGGTGGTGGTGTCGTCATTTTTGCTGGCCGGAGCGATGAGTCCGGTGAGTGTGGCAGGCACGCTATCACAGCTGCTGGCGGAAGTGAGTGCGGGCTTGTGTCTGGTGCAGTTATTGAATCCGGGCTGTCCCTGTGTGTTTGGTACCTTTTCCAGTCCGATTTCATTACGCACCGGGGCGCCGACTTTTGGCACGCCGGAGGGGATGCAGATTCAGTATTGTGCGGCCCAGCTGGCGCGGCGGATGGGTGTGCCGTTTCATTCCGTGGGGGCGCTGACGGCGTCAAAGGTGCCGGATGCGCAGGCGGCCTATGAAAGTGCCATGCAGCTCAATAGTGCCTTTATGTGCGGGGCGAATTTTATTATTCATGCCACGGGTTGTCTGGAGGGGCTGCTTTGTACGGGTTACGAGAAGATTATTATGGATGCTGATCGTTGTGCGGCATTGCAGCGTTTTGCCGCTGGGGTGGATGTGTCGGATCAGGCATTGGCCTTGGATGCGGTGCAGGAAGTGGGGCCATCCGGGCATTATCTGGGTTGTGAGCATACGCAACAGAATTTTGAGCAGGCGTTTTATCATGCGGAAATGGCGGATAATGCGACCTTTGAGCAATGGAGTGAGGAAGGGGGCAGCTGGCAGCATGAGCGGGCAAATCAACGCTGGAAGCAGATGTTGAAGGATTATGAAGCGCCACCGATGGATACTAGTGTACGTGAAGAATTAGAAGCGTTTGTGGCGCGGCGTGAAAGAGAAATTTTGCCGGGCTAAGGCATTTAAGCAGAATGGAGATGAATAGCTTTTGCTGATACAAATACAGCGCTGTTAAGCCGTATAGAAAAGCTCTCAGATGTTCAAAGCGAGCCTACCAGCGGAGCAGAGAGCATAAAGCGCATGAATACTAATGTGTGCATGCTTAATGATAAACTTGTTTATTTTTTACTCATAATCCGGTAAAAAGTTTGCTGGGTGTTACGGGGTGTGAGGATTTTCCCCAGAAACCTGAATGATACTTTAACGGCGTTCTTTTTTTGGACTACACTTCTGGCTGAGTGTTAGAGAGAAACGCAGGGATTGCAATGGCGAATAAACTGATTTTCATTTTACACCATTCTTACTGTAAACAGGCTGAAGGGCTGAAACCGATATTTTTTCAGGCTGCAGTAGCAGCAGCGATGCAATATGAAACTGAGGTTGTTTTATCCGGTGTGAATACGGAGCTGGCCCGTCCGGGCATCGCTGCGGAAATGTTCCTGCCGGGTGAAGACGGTAAAACAATTCATGATTATATGCAGGATGCAGTCGAAGCAGGGGCCTGCATTAAAGTATGTTCAGCACCTGCCGATATGATGCCGGATAGCATGATTCCTGAAATACAGGAGCGTGTTGGCTCAACCTACCTGATTAGCGAGATCATGGATCATGATACAGTGACGCTGACTTATTGAGTCTGCCGTTGGCTCAGTTATACTGGATGGTTTAAACAGCGATTTTCTGAAAACATAAAGGATAATAATATGGATAACGTTGAGTTTGCGGTGATCGGTGGCAGTGGGCTGACTGAAATTGAAGAGCTGGAAATCATTCATCGTGAGGTCGTACACACACCTTATGGAGAGCCATCCGGCCAGTTTACTCATGGCCAGCTTGGTGATAAACACATTATTTTTCTTGCCCGTCATGGCTATACACATTGTATTCCGCCGCATAAAGTCAACTATCGCGCAAATATCTGGGCATTGCGTAGTTTGGGGGTCAGTAAGATTGTAGCGATTGCAGCGGTCGGGGGTATTACCGGAGCAATGGCACCCCAAAAAATTGTAGTCCCGGATCAGATCATTGATTATACCTCAGCGCGTGCTCATACCTTTTTTGAGGAGGGCTTGTCGTCTGTCACGCATATTGATTTTTCGCAGCCTTATAGTGAGGGACTGCGCCAGGCTATGCTCACAGCAGGTGAAAAAGCCGGAGTGCAGTTGATTGATGGTGGGGTTTATGGCGCCACTCAGGGGCCGAGACTGGAAACTGCTGCTGAAATCATTCGTATGGAGCGTGATGGTTGTGACCTTGTTGGTATGACCGCAATGCCGGAGGCTTGTCTGGCGCGCGAAGCGGGAATTGAATACGCCAGTTACAATGTCGTGGCGAACTGGGCAGCGGGTAAAGGGGATTCCGGGATTACTATGGATGACATCTACCGTAATTTGTCGGGTGGGATGACACAGGTAAAATCTCTGCTTAAAACATTGGTTTGTTAATACCTCGTTGCTGTTAACAACGCTTTCGTAAAACTCTTGTCGACACAAGCTTCAAATCCATTCACTGCTGAACTGGTGATCGAGCCAGTTCCGTCACGTCTGTTAATCGGGTTCATTGTTTGTATTCATTTCTGTGCTCTGGCGGTTGTGTATTTTGTGCCTGGCCCGGTGCTTATCTGGCGCATAGCACTGGCAACAGCAGTGATATTATCGTTGGCTTATTCCCTGGTTGTTCATAGTGGTATCTGGCCGGAAAAAACGGTAAGAAAAGTCTACTGGCGCGAGTTTGGTGGTTGGGAGCTGGAGGATGGCCGGGGACAGCATTTACCGGTTATTTTACTGGAAAATAGTTTCAGCCGCCTGAGTCTGACAGTATTGAACTTTAAAACCCGTAAGGCACTAGGTAATAAACATTATACCGTAATTTTATTAAAAGATAATTGCCGGATTGATATTAGGAGGCGCCTGCGCAGGAGAATAAAGCTTAATTATTCCTGATCTGAATCATAAAATAAAACCCTCCCGGCGCAAGAGAGGGTCAAGATGGATGTAATTTTCGTTTATTTTATTTAATGACTATCTATAATGAAAGTTACCTCAATTATTCAGGGCAAAGGTAACTCCCATAACTATTAACCACCCTGCGTACCTGGCCCGATAGACAGGATGGTTAAAGCTTTTTTAGCTGGCTGCGCTGTCTTCAACCGGAGCAGTCTGTACAGGTGAATCTGTAGCATCAGTTGCATCAGCAGTTTCTTCTTTTTCGCAATCAGCTTTTTCTGCATCACACTCAGTCGCATCAGTGTCGGCAACTTCACCGCCTTCAACCGGGGCAACCTGTGCAGCAGGGTTTTCTTCAGCAGTTGGAGCTTCAACAACAGCGCCACCAGCGAAAACAAAAGCAGACAGTGAAAGAGCTAAACCAGACAGCAGAGTGATAATGAAATTTTTCATGTTAATATTCTCCATATTGAGCATTACGTAGCATGCTTATCATGCGATTATTTCGCAGCGTGGCACGTTTTGCTGTTGCGTAGCATGAAAAGCCATGCTACTTGTTTTGATTAAATTGTTTTGTGGTACTTCCTGCACCACGGTTAAGTCTGTTTCAGTTATGCTTCCATCCCTTGGGCGTAACTGAATGCAAACTTAATGATATTAACGCGCACCCTGAATAAGGGTTGACCGGTTTTTTAATTTTTTTTAAATTTTTTATTTTTTTCTATTGAGACCGAATGCATCAGCTTAAACCGCTTGAAATTCCATTAGCCGGAAAAAACCTGATTCAGGCCAGTGCCGGTACGGGTAAAACCTGGACTATTTCATTGTTATACATCCGTTTGGTGATCGAACAGCGTTTAACGGTGGATCAGTTATTAGTGGTTACTTATACGCGGGCAGCTACAGAAGAATTACGCGACCGGATTCGTGAGCGCCTGAAGGTGGCTGTCGCGTCTTACGAGGAGCCGGAAACCGCGCAGCAGGAATATCAGCAATTATTAGCACTTTATCCTCCGGACGAAGAACGGTTGTGGTGCTTGCGGCGGGCTTTACTGAGTTTTGATGAAGCTGCAGTATTTACTATCCATGGTTTTTGTCAGCGGGCTTTGCAGGAAAATGCTTTTGATGTTGGACTGCCGTTTGACAGTGATCTGATTCAGGATGAACATGAACTCCAGATTGCGCTGACGGATCAGTTCTGGCAACAACGCTTATTACAACCGAACGGGCCGGATCGCAGTTTGCTGGAATCAGGCGCGTTAACTCCTGATCGATTGTTATTTGATGTGCGTGATTTTATCGGCAAACCCTATCTGGTGCCGGTAGGAGTGGAGCCGGTATCAGCCGAGCATTATTCACAACTGAAAGAGCAATATGATCAACTATTGCAGACTGTTCGGCAGCTTTGGCAGCAGGAGGCGCAGGAGATTCTTGCTCTGCTATCCCCTCAGATCATGAATCAGCAAGCCTATAAACCTGCACAATTAGAATCAGCAGCCACTGCACTCCAGACATTGTTTGATGGTCAGGTGCCCGGAGATGCACAAAAGTTGTTGGGTAAATTCACTCCACAGTCGATTGCCGCAAAAACCAAGAAAGGTCAGATAACACCGGAACACCAGTTTTTTGAGAAGATGTCATTGTTGCTGGAGGCATTGGAAGCGTTGCAGGTCATGTGTGCCAATGCGCTGGAACAGCTGCGTTTTGATTTATTGTTATGGCTGAGAGAGCAATTACCTCAGCGCAAACGGCAGTCCGGCCTGCTGGCTTTTGATGATCTGTTGATTAATTTGCAGCTGGCGCTGGAAAGCCGGCCTGAACTGGCGAGTGCTTTAGCCAACCAATATCATGTTGCACTGATCGATGAGTTTCAGGATACCGATCCGGTACAGTTTGAGGTTTTCCGGCAAATTTATCAGGGCAATCCGGGGTCATTGTTTTATGTCGGCGACCCGAAGCAGGCTATCTATAGTTTCCGGGGTGCGGATATCAATACGTATCTGTATGCGGCAGAGTCGGTGACAGAAGAACAGCGCTATACACTGGACAAAAATTTTCGTTCCCTTCCTGAACTGATTAATGCTTTTAACCATTTATTCTCTTATGCTTCTGACCCTTTTGCCAATCAACGCCGGATTGACTACGAACGGGTGAGTGCCGGTGGCGTGGTCAAAGATCAGCTGGTTTCAGACAGCAGAATGCCGCCGCTGCGTTTGTGGGACTGGGATAATGATGATGGCACGACAAGCAGGCAGCAGGTACTGGAGCAGATTGCCCGTGCTACCGCCAATGACATCGCCGGATTATTACGACAGGGGCAGCGCGGAGAGGCATTGATTGGTGATAAACCGGTTAGCAGTGGCGATTTTGCGGTCTTGGTGCGTAGTCATAAACAAGGGCGTCTGATCAAACAGGCCCTGCAACGTTGTGGCATTGCCAGTGTACAAAAGTCCCCGCTGGGCATCTTTGAAACTCATGAGGCGACTGAGTTGCGGGCATTGTTACAGGCGATTGCCGAGCCGGGTAATATGCTGAAGGTGAGGCGCGCATTAGTGACAGAATTAATGGGTGGTAGTGCGCAGAATCTGTTAGATATGGATCACTATCCACAGCAGCTGGAATCAGCACTGGAAGATTTTTATCGCTGGAATCAGCTGTGGCAAAGCAAGGGGTTTATGCCCATGTTGCGGGACTGGATGGCTTCCTGTGGGATTTATCAGCGCCTGCTGGCTTATATAGACGGTGAGCGGCGGATGACTAATTTGCTGCATCTGGCCGAATTGATTCATGCGGAAACCCGCGAGCGGTGGGGCGGAATGCAACAGCTGATTCGCTGGCTACAGGCTCAGGCGGAAAAATCCGGCGCACAGGATGAACATCAGCTGCGGCTGGAGAGTGATGAAAATCTGGTACAGATTGTCACAATCCATAAAAGCAAAGGTTTGCAATACCCGATTGTCTATTGCCCGTTTCTATGGAATGAGCCGGAAATGCGTGGTGGAAACCAATGGTTTGCCTGGTATGACAAGGCGGCAAAAACCAGTTGTCTGCAGGCTGGGCAAGAGCGGATGGAAGAAGCCCGGCAAAGCCGTAAAGCTGATGAGATGAGTGAAAACCTGCGCTTGCTGTATGTGGCGTTGACCCGTGCTCAATACCATTGCACTGCTGTTTTGGCGAGTGGTGAGGTGCCACGGTTTAACTACCGTTCTGCTTTAGGCTGGTTGTTGTTTGGACATTTGCCGGATGCTGAAAAGATACTGGCCGGGAAGTCACAAATGAAACCACCGCAGCGCCAGCAACTGATGCAGCAGCAGTTACAACAACTGGTGCAAGAAAGCGGGGGTAATATTGGATGTGACAGTTTGCCAGCCGCCGATACTGTAACGATATATGAGCCACAGGCCCGGCAAACCACACTGCAAAGCCGCCGTTTTGAGCATTCGGTTCCGCCCCTGCAACGGATTGGCAGTTTTAGTGGTCTGACCTCCGGCAGGCATGATGAACGACCTGATCATGATAATAGCCAGATCACTTTGTCGGTGCCACGCCGCGAATTACGGGAACAAAATACCTTTCCGGGGGGAGCACGGGCCGGTGTCTGCTTGCATAAAATGCTGGAGCGTCTGGATTTTACTCAGCTGCTTAGTGAACAGCGTGAAGATGTAGTGCTGCGGACATTAACTGAGCAGGGCTTTGATAGTCATTGGGCTGATGCAGCAGAACAGTTATTGTACAACACAGTGAAAACGCCGTTATTCCGG
Organism: Thiolinea sp.; assembly: GCA_049614265.1. Taxonomy (GTDB): domain Bacteria; phylum Pseudomonadota; class Gammaproteobacteria; order Thiotrichales; family Thiotrichaceae; genus Thiolinea. The sequence continues at coordinate 4,829 of JBMZDK010000115.1, read as the reverse complement.
CACTCCGTATTTTGCCTGCGTGATGTCGGGCAATCCTCACGTCTGGATGAACTGGAGTTTTATTTTCCGGTGCACCGGCTCAATGTGGGCACATTGCAGCAAATCCTGTTAATTGCACTGCCGGATGATTGGCTGGCTATTCGATCAGCTGTCCAGCGTCTGGCATTTTCAGATTTGCAGGGGTTTATGAAAGGCTTTGTTGATCTGATTTTTCGCCACCAGGGCAAATACTACGTGGTGGATTATAAATCGAACTGGCTGGGAGAAGAGCTGGCCGATTATGCACCGGATCAGCTGGAGCAGACGATGGCGGAGGCGCATTATTACCTGCAGTACCTGATCTATTGTCTGGCGTTACACCGCTATCTGCGGCAGCGTCTGGGAGATGACTATGACTGGGATCAACAGGTAGGCGGTGTGCTGTATTTGTTTTTGCGTGGTATGAGTGAAGATGCTGAACCCGGAAATGGTGTGTTTTTTCATCGGCCTGAATATGAGTTGATTGCAGCGCTGGATCAACTGATGGGGTGAAATGTGGTAGCTTCGGAGTTTGCCAGGTTGCGATCCACAATCCGCATCCGGGGGTTGTGATTGCTGAATGTTTCAGCTTTATCCAAAAGCACTGGACAGTTCCGGAGCGATGACCCAAAATCGAAAGCATCATAAATTGAGAAGAAAAGGGTTGTCATGAAAGAAAAATTCCTCAATGCACTGCGCGAGCAACTTCATGAAGCCTTTACCGCTGCCAAGTCTGGTATGCGTGTGTCTGCTGAAGATAAATACCGCTGTGAAGGGTTTATGCAAGCTGGTGTGGCTATGGAATTAGTGACCGATGATGAAGTGGCTAAGCTGATTAATTCTGTCCACCTCAGCGTTTATGGGCAATCCATCGCTGAGCGTCGCAGCATGGAGCAGGGCACACGCGTTCATTGAGCCTTTGTTTATATATTCAATCCCTGCGCACGTTTAACAGTGCGCAGAATAATATTCGACTTTACCCGCGAAATACCGGGCAGGCGCGACACCACTTCCCGGTGTAAGCGCTCGTAATCTTCCAATCCCGTGGCCATAAAGCGTAACAGGTAATCTGCATCACCTGCCATCAGATGGCACTCAAGGATTTCCGGTGCCTGAGCGATTGCCGCTTCAAATCTTGTCAGCGCATCGTCTGATTGTGATATCAGCGAGATTTCTACCATCACATCCATGGCATAACCCAGTTTGCGGGCATCCAGCTGCGCGACGTAGTTTCTGATCAGGCCATTTTCTTCCAGCTGTTTAATGCGGCGGTGGCAGGCAGAAGTTGACATGCCAATTTGTTCACCGATATCCGCAATGGGTTGGCGGCAGTTATTTTGTAAGCGTTGCAGAATGCGGCGATCCTGTTGATTAATGTTGCTGGTCATATTTCCTGTTGAATTTTGATTTATCGGGAAATATTCCTGATTTTATCTGAAATAGCTGAATGATAGAGAAAAAATATCAGGTTCCTGCACATAAAATCTATGAGGTCGTTAAGTTAAATAACAAACCGCAAGCTGATGTGAACAATGATGAGGAGCATGTGATGTTAATAGGTGTACCTAAAGAGATTAAAAATCATGAGTACCGGGTTGGATTGACCCCTGAAAGCGTGGCCGAACTGAAAGCTCATGGTCACGACCTGCTGGTCGAGATGGGAGCGGGCATGGGAATTGGTGCGACGGATGATGATTATCGTCAGTCCGGTGCTGAAATTGTCTCTGATGCAGAAAGTGTTTTTGCGCAGGCTGAAATGATTGTCAAGGTGAAAGAGCCACAGTCAACTGAGCGCGCCATGTTACGCAAAGATCAGATTTTATATACCTATCTGCATTTGGCACCTGATCCGGAGCAAACTAAGGATCTGGTGGATTCCGGTGCGGTTTGTATTGCCTATGAAACGGTGACTGATAATAAAGGTGGCTTGCCATTGCTGAAGCCAATGAGCCAGGTGGCGGGCCGGATGGCAATTCAGGCCGGTGCGACCGCACTGGAAAAGTCAAAAGGCGGGCGTGGCGTCTTGCTGGGCGGTGTTCCCGGTGTGGCACCGGCTAAGGTGGTGGTGATTGGTGGTGGTGTTGTGGGTTTTAACGCGGCACAAATGGCAACCGGTATGCAGGCTGATGTGTCTATTCTGGATCGTAATCCGGATGTACTACAGCGGCTGTCTAATCACTTTGGGGCAAGCGCAAAGGTGCTGTATTCCTCTAAAGCTACTCTGGAAGCTGAGGTGCTGGCAGCAGATATGGTCGTTGGTGCTGTGCTGATTCCGGGGGCGGCAGCACCGAAATTGGTGCGGCGCGATATGCTGAGTCAGATGAAACCAGGTTCGGTATTGGTTGATGTGGCGATTGATCAGGGCGGCTGTTTCGAAACCTCGAAGCCGACAACACACGAAAACCCGGTGTATCAGGTCGATGGCGTTAATCATTATTGCGTGGCAAATATGCCGGGTGGTGTGGCACGCACTTCCACTTATGCCCTGAATAACGCCACCTTGCCTCATGCACTTGCCATTGCCAATAAAGGCTGGCAACAGGCATTACGGGATGATGAAAATTTGCGTAATGGTTTGAATGTCTGGAATGGTCAGGTGACTTATGCAGCAGTTGCGCGTGACCTGGGGTATAGCTATGTGAGCGCTGAAACCGCCATAGCAGGCTGATATACGGCAGGATTTCTGACATAGACTATCATTATTAAATGATTAAAGGCGCAAACGGATGGCGGGAGTCCATCCGTAGCGACTTCTTATTCCCCATAAAGTCGCATTTTTAATCTCAACATTCGTTGAAAACCAAGGAGGAACTAATCTTGTCTAAAATTTTCGTTGTAGGCTATGACGATAGTCCGTCAAGTCGCCGCGCAGTCGATTATGTGCTTGCACAGGCAGAGGAGCAGAAAGCCGGTATTGTCATTGCACATGTCCTGGAGTGGTCGCCCTATTCATTCCTGACGCCGGAAGAACTGGAAGAACGGCACCAGCGCCGCAAGGAAGAGTTGTCCCGTGCTGAAGCTGCAGTTATCCAGCCGCTGGTGGATCAGATCGTACAAAAAGGTATTCAGGTTGAAAGTGAATTGCGCTACGGCAATATTGCTGACACTTTGTGTGAGATTGCGAAAGAGAAAAATGCCAGTCAGTTGGTTGTGGGGCGTACCGGTGATGCGGGTGTGGTTTCACGTATTTTCGGTTCAGTAGCAGCGGCACTGGCACAGAGTTCGCCGGTTCCCTGCACTATTATTCCATAAACAGACAGGAGTCAGATTATGTTGAACAAACCTTCCCGTTTACTATTTGCCTGGTTATTCCTGTTGTTATCAGCACTCAGTGGCAGCGTACTGGCTGAGGAAGCTGCCGGTATTGATAAAATTATTACCACTACTGCTGAACCATTCATGCTGCCGTTTGTGAATTTTATTTTTTCTCCGCTGCCATTTGATGTGTTCGGCGTTAAATTCCCCTGGATTGTTTTGTGGTTAGTGATTGCTGCGACAGTCTTTACTTTTTACTTCGGTTTTATTCAGTTCAGAGCATTTGCTCACTCCATTGCTTTAGTCAGTGGTAAATATTCTGACCCGAATGATGCCGGTGAAGTAAGTCATTTTCAGGCTCTGGCAACTGCACTGTCCGGTACGGTTGGTTTAGGTAATATCGCTGGTGTAGCTGTGGCTGTGTCCATTGGTGGTGCCGGTGCTACCTTCTGGATGATTCTGGCCGGTCTGCTGGGGATGGCCTCAAAATTCACCGAGTGTACGCTCGGGGTTAAATACCGTAATGAATATGAAAACGGCAGTGTGTCAGGCGGCCCGATGTATTATCTGTCAAAAGGGCTGGGCGAACGCGGCATGGCAGGCTTTGGCAAGGTGCTGGCGGTTCTGTTCTCGATCTTCTGTATCCTTGGCGCGCTGGGTGGCGGCAATATGTTCCAGGCCAACCAGGCTCATGCGCAGATCTCCGGAATTGTTGGTGATTACCCCGGCTGGATTACCGGTATTATCTTTGCAGTAATTGTGTTTGCAGTGATTGTTGGTGGCTTGAAATCGATTGCCAGAGTGACTGAAAAAGTGGTGCCGTTTATGGCAATCATTTATGTGCTGGCGGCGCTCATTATTCTGATCTTAAACGCTGATAAAATTGGCTGGGCATTCGGGCAGATCTTTGCCGGTGCGTTTAGTGAATCAGGTATTGCCGGTGGTTTGGTGGGTGCTCTGATTCAGGGCTTTAAGCGGGCTGCATTCTCTAATGAAGCCGGTGTTGGTTCTGCTGCTATTGCTCACTCTGCGGTACGTACCAAAGAGCCGATCACTGAAGGTTATGTGTCCTTGCTGGAACCGTTTATTGATACGGTTGTAATTTGTACGATGACCGCTTTGGTTATTGTAATTACCGGCGTGTTAAATGTTGACCCTGCGACTGGTTTATATGTCTGGGATGCTGAGGCTGGCCGGATTGCAACAGAAGGTGGCGTCAGTGGTGTTGAACTGACCTCTGCTGCTTTCGCCAGTGCTTTTAGCTGGTTCCCTTATGTATTGGCAATTGCTGTTATTTTGTTTGCTTTTTCAACCATGATCTCCTGGTCTTATTATGGCCTGAAAGCGTGGACTTACCTGTTTGGCGAAGGCAAGGTGACTGAGCTTATCTTCAAGGTACTGTTTTGTGTGTTTGTTGTGATTGGTGCGGCGATGAATCTGGGTATTGTGATTGACTTCTCGGATGCTGCTATCTTTGCGATGGCACTGGTCAACATTCTGGGGCTGTACTTCCTGATGCCGGTAGTGAAGCGTGAAATGCAATCTTACAACGCACG
>JBMZDK010000114.1:0-12278 GCA_049614265.1 Thiolinea sp. | reverse complement strand
ATAGTGTGTACTGCATGCTCAGGATGACGGGCTTTTTTTATGAGAAAAATAAAAGATAAAGTTGTATATGTTTTACCGCTGATGTTTGCAGTAGGATAGGTGATTCGGCCATATAGGCTGGTAAGTTCATACCCTATGAAAGATCTCCATCATGCGCATATTTTCTACTAAAAACCGCCCGCCTCACCTCGGCCCTTATCCGTTAGAACGTCTTTCCCGTAGTGATACTCCTCCTGATTTAAATACTGTCCCACCACACAAGTTTCTACACTTTCATCGTCCCAATACTCCGCACAGTATCGTTAACGCGATGGATGAGTACCAGTCGATGCTGGATGCATTGCGAGATGGGTTAATCAATAAAGTGCGCGGGGATTGCCCTGATGATCCGGAGGAACGTACGAACCACCTTAAGGGTTTTGCTTATTTTAACGATGCTTCTATGGCAGCAGCCTGCCAATTAAGTCCGGATATACTGTTAGCTAAACCTGTGCGGAATCCGGGAATTGATGCATTGGCTGCAGATCTGAGAAATAAGCAAACAGAGACGCTGGCAGCTGGCATCGATTTAATCATGGCTGAGTTGAAAGAGTCGATGGAAGCACCGCCAACTCATATAGATGATCACACTCACGCTTTCGTTGTGTTATACGAATACCCACGTGATCCCGGTGCAGATGAGCCGGGCTGTGAATGGATTCAGAATGCTCAGGCGGAGCGAGCCTGTTTACGTGCAGCGGAAACAGCGGTGGTGTTGGCTAATTATTTGCGCTTGCTGGGATACTCGGCCCGTGCGCATACCGGTAGCAGCAGTGATGTTGATTTGAGCAAAGTAGCTGTGGCTGCCGGATTGGCGACGGTTGAAAAGAGAGGGCGAGATGGGGATGAAGTGCTCAATCCTTATTTGGATGACCGTTTCGGGTTGGCGGTGGTTACTACTACATTTGAATTAGCAATCGACCGTCCATTGGTTCCTCTGGCAAAGCAGCCGCGTTCCTATACCCATGGTTTGGCTTGGAAAATCGGCAAAGGCTTTGAGAAGAGCGCGGCAAGTCAACAGCTATTTGGTAGGCGTCGCTATGTAGATGGCGGACATCCATTTGAAAAGCTAAAGCGGGTAGCAAAGCCAACAACCTATATTGATGAAGCGAATGTTGCACGGGTACCGAAGCGTACTGATATGTTTGCACGTGCACAGTTTGGTGATATGGGAAAGAAGGTACAGGCTGGTGCCACTGGCGGTTTGTATGTGAGAAAGTCTGCGCCTTCAACCGCGCAACGTCGTGCACTGGGTGCATTTACCATTATTCAGAATGGTGAACCTGCACCGGAGAAAGCACCTGATACGGATGATGCTCAGCGTAATGCAGAAAATATTAAGGCCACCTGTTACTTCCTTGGAGTAGATGCAGTCGGTTTATCACGTTGTCCTGACTGGGCTTACTACTCGCATAATGCTGTTGGTGAGCCGTTGGAGGCTTATCATCCCAATGCGATTTCCATGATCATTGATCAGGGCTATGAGACGATGGAGGGGGCCTCCGGTGATGACTGGATTTCCGTGGCGCAGTCGATGCGGGCTTATCTGCGTTTTTCGTTACTGGGTGGGGTAATCGCCGGACAGATTCGTAATCTTGGCTATTCTGCGCGTGCACATACGGTGATTGATGGCGAGGTGTTACAGCCGCCACTACTCTTATTATCCGGGTTGGGTGAAGTGTCCCGGATTGGTGAGGTGATTCTGAATCCGTATCTGGGGCCACGACTAAAGTCGGGTGCGGTCACCACAAATATGCCATTTACCTTCGATCAGCCGATCGATTTCGGACTGCAGACTTTCTGTGAGTCTTGTAATAAATGCGCGCGAGAATGTCCGTCCGGGGCGATTACTGCCGGGCCAAAGCGGATGTTTAATGGCTATGAAATCTGGAAGTCAGATAGCCAGAAATGTGCGACCTATCGTATTACTACGGAGGGTGGTGCAATGTGCGGACGTTGTATGAAGACTTGTCCCTGGAATTTGGAGGGGATTTTTGCCGAAGCACCGCTACGGGCTGTAGCGATGAAATTTCCGCAGACTGCACCGTTGCTGGAAAAACTGGATGATGCTGTCGGGAATGGCGGGCTGAACCGATTGAAGAAATGGTGGTGGGATTTAGAAGTGGCCGAAGATGGCGGTTACTACATCACTCAAAAGCCACTCAATGAGCGCGATTTGCAGACTGATCTCAAGCTGAAATATGAGGAACAGACATTAGCGGTTTACCCGGCTCCGTTAGCACCGCACCCTTACCCGTACCCATTTCCGATGGAACGTGAGAAAGGGATCAGGGCGTATGAGGAGATGCTGTCTGCCGATGAGTATCAGGCGCGACGCAAACAGGGTGATGATTCAGTTATCCACCGCTATAGCGCTGATAAAAAATCTCCGGTGATGCGGGTACAAGTCAGCCTGGCAGAGACGATGGCGGACGGCGTTGTGAAGTATGAATTAACAGCGCTGGGTGGCGGTGAGTTACCGGCTTATGAGGCAGGGGCTCATATTGATATTGTGGTGGCGCCGGAATATCTGCGTCAATACTCGCTCTCCGGTGACCCGGCGGATCGGTCGAAGTATCAGATTGCGGTGTTGAGAGAGGATGAAGGACAGGGAGGGTCTAAGCTGTTGCAGCGAATCTTTGTACCGGGACGTAAGATTTTCATATCACCACCTATTAATCATTTTCCCCTGGAAGAAAGTGCGACCAAAACCTTTTTAATGGGTGGTGGAATAGGGATTACACCGATGTTAGCGATGGCGCATCGTTTGCACGCTATTGGTGCAGAATTTGAACTTCATTATTCGTTTAAGAGTCGTGCGGGTGCGGGCTTTCTCGACGATTTAGCCGTGGCACCATGGAATGACAAGGTTGTGCTTCACTGTTCGACTGAAGGTTCGCGCGCTAATTTACTTGCGATTCTGGGTGGTTATCAGGATGGACAGCACGTTTACACCTGTGGGCCGGATGAATATATGCAGTCGGTTATGGATGCGGCGGAGCATACCGGTTTTCCGGATGAGGCGCGTCATCTGGAATATTTCTCGGTACCGGAAGTACCGGAATATGTGAATTATGATTTTACGCTAAGGCTGGCGAAGTCAGGTAAAGAGGTGTTGGTAAAAGCGGATCAGGTGCCGACGGACGCACTGGTGGATGCCGGTGTGACAGTGGATGTGAAGTGCTCGGATGGACTATGTGGTGTGTGTCAGTGTGGCCTGATTTCGGGTGAGGTGGAACATCGGGATTTTGTGCTGTCAGAGAAGCAGCGGGAGAAGATGATTATTCTTTGTCAGTCCAGGGCTGCTGAGAATGGTGGAGTAATTGAAGTTGATTTGTGAGCGTGTGCTGGTAGACAGTTTACCCCTGATTCTTTTGTTCCCGCCAAACGATTAACAGCCCAGCTGCCACAATCAATAATACTCCCGGAAATAGTCGTTCAAACGGCGCTTCGGCAAAAAATACCCAGCCAAGGAAAAATGAAAACGGGATGCCAAAATATTCAAACGGTGATAGCAAACTCGGTTCAACCAGGCGGTAGGCATAAATCAGACAAAACACCGCTGTGCCACCACACATACCCATTGCCAGCAACCATAACCAGTCATGTAAAGAAACAACTGGAGCAAGGCTGGCGGTGGACCATGCCAGTATAGTGGTTGCGAACAGTGCGGCTAAAATGGAGTACATATTGACTAATGCTGTTGATACATCATCATCAAACAGGCGAGCGGTTACGCTGGCTGCACCATAGCCAAAAGCGGCTCCCAGTGGCAATAGGGCATACCAGCTAAATGCATCGCTGCCGGGTTGTACAACCATCACGATACCGGCAAAACCGATGAAAACGGCCAGCCAGCGCCAGATACCAACTTTCAGTCCCAGGATTGGAATTGATAACGCCGTCACAAACATTGGCCCGGCAAAAGCAATGGTGGTGGCGGTTGCGAATTCGATGCTGACCAGCGCCAGATAAAAGCAGAATTGTGCAATTGTGATCAAAAGGCCGCGGAATAGCCCAAGTTTCCATTGCCGGATTTTCAGCGGGCGTCCAGCGCTATGCCAGGCAGGGGTGTACCACAGAACCAGAAGGCTGGGGATAATACCAAACAGGTTGCGCATAACAGCCAGTTGCTGTGACGAATAAGCATTACCAAGGTATTTGATAATCGCTCCCATCACATCAAACAGGAAAATGGCGAATAGAATAATCATAATAGCCCGCATTAGCTGTGAGCTACCCACGGCTGCATTCATGCGGTGTTTGCTGCCACGGCTTTCTGTAATAATTCCCATAGCCGTTTTACATGTTCGCGTTCAGTATTTTCCACGCCAATAGAAATTCTTACCATCCAACGGCCATCAAGCATCGAAGGACTCATAAATGCCTCGCCGGAGCTATTGACCCGGTTAACCCAATCCAGTGTGTGTTTGTCCAGCGCCTCGCCGCTTAGCGGAGTGCCGTTAGCGTCTTTTGGGACGTGGCGAATACAAATAGTCTGTAAATCTACGGGGGCCAGTACTTCCCAGTCGGCTGTTGTTTCGATCTGATTTTTGAACCAGCGTGCATTCTCAAGGTCTCTGCGCAGGCGTTGGCGGATAGCATCAGGCCCTTCAAGGCGGAGGTGGAACCATAGTTTTAATGCCCGGAAACGGCGGCCCAGTGGTATCCCCCAATCACGATATTGAGTGACCTGTCCATCAGCTGTGGAACGCAGATAGGCCGGGTTGGTGGACATTACGCGCTCCAGGTGTCCGATGTCTTTGACATAAAACATGGCGGTATCCAATATCGTTCCCATCCATTTATGTGGATTCCAGGACAGTGAGTCAGCCTGTTCGATGCCTTCCCACAAGTGGCGACATTCCGGCAACAACATGGCCGAGCCAGCCATTGCGGCGTCAACGTGCAGCCATATATCTTCCGCATTGGCAATGTCAGCAATAGCTTTGACCGGGTCCATGGCAGTGGTGCCGGTTGCGCCGACAGAGCAGACAATGCCTGCTGGCACATTGCCTGCTTCCCGGTCTGCTTTAATTGCCGCCGCCAGGGCTTTCGGGAGCATAGCGCGGGTATAAGGGTCTTCGTCAATAAAGCGCAGGTTGTCGTTGCCAAAGCCCGCTAACTGGACTGCTTTGGCAATGGAAGAGTGGGCCTGTTTTGTGCTGTAGACAATGAGTGGTGCGGACTGATCTTGCAGGCCTTTACCATTTTTGCTGAAGTCGCTGGCTTTTTCACGCGCCAGAATCATTGCGGTAACACAGGCGGTGGAAGCTGTGTCGTGGATGGTGCCATGCCAGTTTTCACTCAGCCCGGTGAGCTGTCGCAGCCAGTCACAGGTAACTTCTTCCACTTCGGTTAGCGATGGGCAGCTTTCCCAGGAAATGCCCAGCGTTCCCATGCCGGAACTGGCGATATCGCCGAGCACGGAAGCCAGTGAGGCATTCGAGGGGAACCAGCCGTAATGCATGGGGTGTTGTACCTGAGTGACGCCCGGTACCACGATTGTATCTAGGTCAGCCATCACCGTTGCGAAGTCTTCGGCTTGCTCGGGTGGTTGTGACGGTAGCGCATTGCGTACCTCCCCCGGTTCAACTTGTGCCCGAACCGGTAATTCCGGAATGCGTTCCCGGTAATCGGCGATCCAGTCGATGAGTTCATGACCGGCTTTACGGAATTCTTCAGGTGTCATATTGGCTTCCTGTTGGCTGATTTAGCAGCGGGCTGTTGTTGCATGATAGGGCAGATAACTTGATCTGTTCAATCCAATAAATCATAGTGCTGACAATTTTATAAAGATTGAAGGAAAACCCCATGTCCAGGCTTTATCTGCTGTTAGTGCTGTGTTTGAGTCACTCGCCTTTGTTTGCTGAAAGTACAACTGAGGTTGCTGGTTCTCAGGCAATTGATCCTCAACAGCTCTTTTATGATGTTGTGTACGAACGCCTGAGCACAGATGGTGAACAGCTGTTGTGTGAACAAGAGGCGTATACCGCTTGCCATGATTTCGATAAAGCAGCTTGTATGAAGGCGCAGTCTGCGCATAAGCCGGATTGTTTAGAAGCGTACCAGGCCAGTATTAAAGAAAATACAGCGGCTAATCACACTTTCGCGTTTATGCAATGCATGAAAGAAAAACAAATTGCTTCTGTTGGTGGTGCGGAGTCTGAGGCTGGGGTCTGTACAGAAAAGGCTATGAAAACTTTTAAGTCGTCGCCTTACTCACAGCGGATTGAAGCTGTCTTCTCACTGGTATTGTCAAATCATCATATTGCTTCAGACTTGTGTGATAGCAGAACTCTGTTCGCCTGCCCGATGGATGAACCGGACTCCTGTAAAGCACGTATTAACGCGAATAAAGATGGGTGTATGGCAGAGGTAAAGCAGGAAATCCTGGAGACTGAGCCACCGTTAGAACAAAGCCAGGCCGCACAAAAGTATATGTCCTGTTTGCTGATTAAGAATGACTGTAAAGAAGAGTAGTTAGCGGGAGCTGCTGAGTGATCAGGGTTCCCGCCGGGAATCTTGTTGGTATTTCCGGCGAACTTTGGTGAGGAAATCATCCAGGCACTGATCTGGTTGTTCGGTGAAAGTCTGTTTCAGCATGCAAATTTCGAGCATACGATCCAGACGGAAGCTGCGATAGTCGTGTCTCAGTTCGCACCAGCCACATAATGTCCAGGCGTTGCCCCAGAAGAACAAACCAAGTGGCCTGATGTCACGCTGACTGACGTCGCCACCGGCATTTTGATAAGAAAGTTTTAGATAGTGCTGCTTGTCGATGGCATGGCGACATTGATCGAGAGTGGATTCAATATCTTCCCGTGGCCCGAAACGCAGGGCAAACATTTTGCTGTTATCGATGTGTTCCTGTAATTCAACCGGGATAACAGCGCTGATTTTTTCCAGTACAGACTGTGCGGATTGCCCCAGCTCCTTACCTCCCCACGCTTTGATCATTCTGGCTCCTGCCACCAGTGCTTCAATTTCAGCAGCGTTAAACATCAAGGGAGGAATATCCAGTGAGTAGCGCAAGTGATAACCAACGCCAGCTTCGCCTTCCACCGGAACACCAGAGAGACTGAGATCCTGAATATCTCGGTAGATGGTGCGTTCAGAGACTTCCAGTCGCTCAGCCAGTTCACGTGCTGTTACCAGGCGTTTATTTCGCAGGATTTGCACCAGTTGAAACAATCGATCGGCGCGGCGCATGGGCTTTTAGCTGTCTGACCACGAAAAACAGAACGCCCGGAACAAATGTGCAGGCTTGAGAATAGTAGGTTTGAGCATGGCGGTCTCCTGATAAAGAGCACCCCGAAAATCGGGATGCCCTGGCCGGAATGATGTAACAGGAGAAACAACTATAAATCAGGCCTCCTGACAACGTCCTGTCAGTAGTGTGACATTATTATCGTTGGCGGCCAATCCTGCCAGAAAGTGATCGATTCCTGCCTGTGCACATTCCATGTCCTGTTGTGGTGTGCCGGAGCTGATACCAATACCACCGACAACTTCGCCATCAACGCTGACGGGTAGGCCACCCCCAACCACTGATAAGGAGTTGTGAATACCGAATACCAGATTACCGGGCTGACAGGCTGCGTTATATTCATGAGTGGCCTTGCGCGCCGCAGCTGCGGTGTAAGCTTTTTCCTGCGCAATATTAACGCTGCTGGTTTTGCCACCATCCATACGTTCAAAAGCGACAAGATTGCCGGATTCGTCAGTAATAGCGATACACATAGGTACGCCGATTGCGTTGGCTTTGTTTCTGGCTCCGGTGATTAGGTTTTGGGCGTCTTGCTGATCCAGTCTTTGCATGCTAATCATAATAGTGCTCCTGTAATGCTCATGTGCTTTTCTGTTGCAGGCCGTAAAATTTGCTCTTACCGTAAGCGCAGAGGCTTCACTGCTTGTGTGATGAATCTGTTGTATGGTTTATTGTATTGTGCAATGTAGCCGTTATACTTTTACGACTTGTATCACTGTTAAATAGCAAATTGTTTTCGGCCTGAAAAGCAATCCACCCCCTCTAGGAGAGCTGACTATCCCCACAGGCAGATTCTGCCGTTGACGGAACTATATCCCTGTCTACCGTTCGTACTTTTTGTTCCCGGTTTTTGCGGGATAGTCGCGATAAAGTTGAATTTTACGTCGATAAGTTGAACAATGCGCGCACAGGCAGTGAAGTCCGGCTTTAACCCTCAAATTCTAAATAGCCGGTTGTGTTTTCATTCATTGTCTCAGATCAATCAGATTGCCCCGCTCAGCACCTGTCTGCACACAGAAAACGAAGCTTTAATCAATGATGGGCATAACGATAAGAAAATACAGAGTGTTAATTGGGAGTGTTACAGATGAAAGCGATTGCTGCATTACAAATGGCGTCCGGGCCACAGGTACAGGCTAACCTGATGGAAGCCAAACGATTGATTCGTGAGGCTGTGGATGGCGGAGCTGGTATGGTGGTATTGCCGGAAGTGTTTGGCATTATGGGCCAGCATGATACGGATACGGTGAACGTTGCTGAAACCTTTGGCAATGGCCCGATGCAGGACTTTATCAGTCGCACTGCACGTGAGTTTAAGGTCTGGATTGTTGCCGGTACCATTCCGCTCTTCACCGATAACCCGAATAAATACTCTGCCAGTTCACTGTTATATGCTGATAATGGTGAGGTGGTTGCACGTTACGACAAAATTCACTTGTTCGACGTTAAGGTCGAGGAAGAAGATCAGGTCTATACTGAAAGTCGTACAGTCAGGCCGGGTAAGGAAGCCACTGTTGTGGACACGCCGTTTGGTCGTTTGGGCATGAGTGTGTGTTATGACTTGCGTTTTCCTGAGTTATACCGGTATCTTTCTGAACAGGGGGCTGAAATTCTGACCATTCCTTCTGCATTTACTGAAGTCACCGGTATGGCCCACTGGGAACCCTTATTAAGGGCACGTGCCATCGAAAATCTGTGTTATGTGGTAGCACCTGCACAGGGTGGTTATCATGTTAATGGTCGTACAACCTGGGGTCATAGTATGGTTATTGACTACTGGGGCCGGGTTCGTGGTCAACTAAATAAAGGCGCTGGTGTGGTAATGATGGAGCCTGATCTGGAAGCATTGCGCGCGACACGTAGCAGCTTTCCGGTGCTGGAACATCGCTGCCCCGCCGGTACATTAAAAAACAGAGCGTAATCTCAGCGGGAAAGTTTAAACCTTTGTTGGTGTTACTTATCCTGTTGGTTCAGGCGATTAACTTTTTGGAAGTCGCCGTTTAAATTAGGATAAAACGATGCAACAAGCAATGGATCTTGCCCGCGCCGCATTTTTTGCGCCCGGCAATCTGGATGAGCAGAATCTGGATAAGGTATTTGCTCAGCTGATGACCAGTGACACCACGCTGGCTGATTTATATTTCCAGTCCGCCCGCTATGAATCATGGGGACTGGAGGAAGGGATTGTAAAAAGCGGTAGCTACAGTATTGAGCGTGGTGTAGGTGTGCGCTCAGTCTGTGGCGAGCAAACCGGTTTTGCGTACAGCGATGAAATTTCGATGCCTGCCCTGTTGGATTCTGCTAAAGCTGCCCGTGCGATTAGCCGTGCCGGTCAATCGGCAAAGGTGCAAAGCTGGCAGGCACGTCAGCCATCAAAGACACTGTATGGTGTCGATGATCCTCTCATTTCTCTGTCCGAACAGGACAAAATTGATTTATTACATCGTATCGATGCGAAAGCCCGTGCTGCGAGTCCATATGTCCAGCAGGTGATGGCGAATATGGTTGCGGTGCATGAAATTATCCTGATTGTGGATGAAGAAGGCCGGATGACAGCAGACGTGCGTCCACTGGTGCGCACTAATGTCTCGGTGATTGTGGAAAAAGACGGGCAGTCAGAAAGTGCGATGTCTGGCGGTGGTGGACGTTTTGACCTTGATTATTTCCTGAATGATGATCGGGCTGAGGCGTATGCTGAAGAAGCTGTGCGTATGGCGCTGGTGAATCTGGAGGCTGAAGCAGCTCCGGCGGGCAATATGACGGTGGTTCTGGGTAATGGCTGGCCGGGCGTTTTATTACATGAAGCAATTGGTCATGGGCTGGAAGGCGATTTTAACCGTAAAGGCACATCTGCATTCTCCGGGCGTATCGGTGAGCAGGTGGCGTCGAAAGGCATTACTGTGGTGGATGACGGCACGCTGGAAAAGCGCCGTGGCTCGCTTAGCGTGGATGATGAGGGAACACAAACGCAATGTACCACACTGATTGAAGATGGCATCCTCAAAGGCTATATGATGGATCGTCAGAATGCTGCGTTGATGGACACCGTATCGACTGGTAACGGGCGGCGGCAATCATATTCCCATCTGCCAATGCCACGTATGACCAATACTTATATGCGCTCCGGTGAACATGATCCTGAAGAGATTATTGAGTCAGTGGAAAATGGTGTTTATGCAGTGAATTTTTCAGGTGGCCAGGTTGATATTACCTCCGGTAAATTTGTGTTCTCGGCATCGGAAGCTTACCTGATTGAAAATGGTAAGAAGACCAAACCACTGAAAAATGCCACGCTGATTGGGAATGGCCCGGATGTACTGACAAGGGTTAGCATGATTGGCAACGACCTTGAGCTTGATGGCGGTATTGGTGTATGTGGCAAAGCCGGTCAGAGCGTGCCTGTCGGAGTAGGGCAGCCTACTTTGAAGGTGGATGGATTAACCGTTGGCGGCACAGCGACAGCCTGACCGGGAGAAAATAATGATTGAGTTAGAAAACAGGGAAGCGCTGGCAGCAGAGTTTCAGGAGCTGGCGGATGAGGTTTTAAAGTCGGCTGCAGCAAAAGGCGCAACGGCAGCGGAAGTAGGCTTTGATAAAGGTACCGGGTTGTCAGTACAGGTGCGCATGAATGAGGTGGAAAAATTGCAGTACCACCGTGATCAGGGCGCGAGTCTGACGGTATATTTTGGCCATAAGAAAGGGTATGCCTCGACCGGTGATTTGTCTAAACAGGCGCTGGAAGATACGCTGGAGGCAGCTTGCCGCATCGCACGTTTTACAGCTGAGGATGAGTTTAACGGTCTGGCTGATGCTGAGTTGATGGCGACAGAAATTCCTGAACTGGATTTATACCACCCGTGGTCGCTGACAGCGGACGAGGCAATTGAGTTGGCGCTTAAATCCGAGTCGGTAGCGCGTGAGCATGATGCACGGATTGTGAATAGCGATGGTGCAGGTGTGGATAGCTATGCCGGACTGGGCTTGTATGCGAATTCACATGGTTTCAGGGGTGTTGGCACCAGTACCAGCCATTCGCTGAGTTGTTCGGTCGTGGCGCAGGACGGCGATTCGATGCAGCGTGATTACTGGTATGACAGCTCCTGTGTGGCCGGGAAACTGGAGTCTGCTGAGTCGATTGGATTAAAAGCCGCAGAACGTACAGTTCGGCGTTTAAACGGACAGAGCTTGTCGACGCGTGAAGTACCTGTGATTTATGTGCCGGAGTTGGCACGGGGCCTCATAGGTAGCCTTGTGAGTGCCTTGAGCGGTGGCTCACAATACCGTAAAGCGACCTTCCTGCTGGATTCAATCGGACAACAGGCATTTCCTGAATTTGTGCAGCTGCATGAACGTCCGCACCTTAAACAGCAGGGTGGTAGCCGTGCCTATGATTCAGAAGGTGTGGCAACGCAGGATCGGGAGATTATCCTCGACGGTAAAATTCAGGATTATTTCCTTAGCAGTTACTCGGCACGTAAGTTGGGACGACAAACGACAGGTAGTGCGGGTGGTTCCGGTAATTTGTTGCTGGATCATACCGGGGTGTCGTATGACGATATGATCAAACAGATGGGAACGGGTTTGTTGGTGACAGAGTTGATTGGTCATGGCGGCAACCCGATTACCGGTGATTATTCACGTGGTGCTGCCGGTTTCTGGATTGAGAATGGTGAAATTCTATATCCGGTGGAAGAGATTACCATCGCAGGGAATTTGAAGGAGATGTTCCTGGGCATTCAGGCGATTGGCAGTGATGTGGATAATCGGGGGCGGGTACAGTGTGGTTCGATTCTGATTGATAAGATGACTGTAGCCGGGCAGTAAGTTTACTGAAAACCGGTTGCGTCCGGCTGTGGAGTTCGGTATATTTCGCAGCTTCAACACTAGGCGCGTAGCTCAGTTGGTTAGAGCACCACCTTGACATGGTGGGGGTCGGTGATTCGAGTTCACTCGTGCCTACCAAATTTAA
>JBMZDK010000113.1:0-12324 GCA_049614265.1 Thiolinea sp. | reverse complement strand
CCTGCCGGTCTGGTAAAATGCGTCAGATATCCGATTAACCGATAGTTCACTGGCTGCTAATCCAACACCTATGCTTCAGCTTTTTCACAGTAATCGTCTGGAAATTCTCGCGGAAAAGTTCGCCGAAGTGGTGTCCGCTGGGGGTTTGGATCCTTTTGTGGCAGAACAGGTGGTGGTGCAGAACGCGGGTATGGGGCGTTGGTTATCCCTGCAGCTGGCGCAACAGACCGGAATTGCGGCGAATTTGAAATACCTGTTTCCGGCGGAGATTACCTGGGAGTTGCTGCGTGCGGTGTTGCCGGATGTGCCGGAGCGTGATCCGTGTTCGCCGGGTTTGTTGCGCTGGCGGTTGCTGGAAGAGCTGGAACAACGGGGTGAGCGTTACCAACAGGATCTGGGGCATTACCTGCGTCCGCCCGGTGTGACGAATGCTGCTGGTAATCAGGCGGCGGAACCGGCGCAGGACAGCGGTGCAGCATGGCAGCTTGCGAAGCAGGTTGCTCTGGTGTTTGATGGCTATCTGTTTTTCCGCCCGGATTGGGTGCAGGAGTGGGATAAAGAACCGGCGAAAGACTGGCAACAGTTTTTGTGGCGCAACGTGATTACACAACCGGGACTGGATAATTCGATTAATCTGCAGGCGCGTTTCATCCGCCAGCTGGCTTCAACACCCGCCGGTAAGCTCCCTCAGCGGATCAGTTTCTTTTCCGTTCCGGCTTTGTCACCAGCATATATTGAGATGCTTGCTAAGGTTGCAGAAAAAACCGATGTGTATTTTTATGTGATGAATCCGTCGTGGCAATACTGGGGCGATATCGAATCACGTAAACAGAAAATCAAGCGTGAGCTGGCGGAACAGGAATATGTCACTGTGGGGAACCCTCTGCTGGCTTCCTGGGGCACACAGGGGCGGGATTTCATCGAGAATTTACGGGCGATTGATCCTTATCCACAGGAAACTGACGCTTTCGAAGAGCCGTCCGGTTCATCATTGCTACATCATATTCAGGCGGATATTCTGAATCTGGAGGGGGATGAGGCATTTAGCGATAGTGTGTCACTCGATTTAACAGGTGATCTTTCGGTTTGCATCCATTCCTGTCATTCACCAATGCGTGAAGTTGAGGTGTTATATGATCAGCTGCTGGCCGCGATGGAGCATGATAAGACCCTGACACCTGCTGATATGGTGGTGATGTCGCCGGAAATTGAGGCCTATGCACCCTTTGTTGAAGCCGTGTTTGCCAGCGCGCCGGTTTATCTGCCTTACAGTATTGCTGACCAGCGTTTCTCCGCCGCTAAGAATATCAGCGCAGCCTGTCTGCAATTAATGGAGTTGCCACAGGGTAAGTTTGAGGCCGATACGGTCTTTTCATTATTGGAATATCAGGAAGTGCGTGCCTGTTTCGGGCTGGATGATGCTCAGGTGCAGACGTGTCGTGACTGGGTGCGGGCGGTCAATATTCGCTGGGGAGTGGATGAGGAATTCCGGCGTCAGTTTGCCAGCCAGACGACTTTTGAACATACCTGGATTTATGGACTGGATCGTTTATTGCTGGGGTATATGATGCCCGGTGATGAATTGCTGACTGGTATCTTGCCGTATAACGAATTGGAAGGTAGCGAAGTACTGGTATTGGAGCGCTTCCTGCAATGTGTGCATACCCTGTTTCCATTGGCGAGATGGTCGAATCAGCTGCACGATATGGATACCTGGTGTGACCGGTTTGCAGCATTAACCGGGCATGTGTTCGCCGAAGATGCGGAAACCTATGGCGTGACCCAGGCAATCGATAAATTGCGTGAGTCGGTGCGTCAGGCAGAATTTAAGCGCCCCGTTGCCTGGTCGGTGTTTCGTGATGCACTGAAAACACAGCTGGAACAGAACAACCGTGCGGATGGTTTTCTCGGCAGCGGTATCACTTTTTGTACGCTGATGCCGATGCGCAGCGTGCCATTTAAGTTTGTAGCCCTGCTGGGTATGCAGGATGGCGGTTTTCCACGGCAGGACACCCGGATTAGCTTTGATAAGCTGGCGCATGATAAACGCAGGCGTGGTGACCGTTCGCGGCGCGATGAAGACCGGTATTTGTTTCTGGAAAGCCTGTTGTCAGCACGTGAGCGGGTATACGTCAGCTATGTGGGTCAGAGTGTGCTTGATAATGCGCCGGTGATGCCTTCGGTACTGGTGAGTGAGCTGCTGGATTATATTGAAAAACGCTATTGCATAACACCACAGCAGCTGACGACTAAACATCCGTTACAGGCTTTCAGCAAACGTTATTTTAACGGCGGTGAATTATTCAGTTATCGCAGTGAATTGGCGCAATTACAGTCTGGTGATCAGGAGCAGCATGACGGTTTACCCTTCTGGGAAGGGCAGGTATTGGATGAGCCGGATGAGGCGCTGCGCCATATTACGCTGGCCGACCTGGTTCGTTTTTATCGCCAGCCCGCCCGTCAGTTTCTGCGCCAGCGATTTGATCTGATTCTGTATGAGGAAGATGAAGCGCTGGCCGGGCGTGAACCGTTTGCGCTTGAACCGTTCAGTGACACCCTCATCAGTCAGCAGATTCTGTCTCACTACCAGGCGGATAAGCCCGCTGAGCAAACCGAAGCAACGCTACGTGCCAGAGGATTATTGCCGCATGGTACGCCGGGTGAACTGTTATTTAAACAGCAATATGACGGTGTCGTTGAGTTGGCGTCTCAGCTACCGGAAGTTGATGACTGGCGTAGTTTTGAGGTATTCCTGCAATCAGAGCAAGTCGAAATGCGTGGTGAGTTGACGAATGTCAGTGCGCAGGGCAGGCATATCCTGCTGTTTGGTTACGTTGGAGCCTGGCAGTGGCTGGAAATCTGGCTGCAGCATCTGGCACTGAACGCAGCGGTGCGGCTGCCGGATGACTGGTCGCGGTTGACTTGTGTTTATACTGCTGAAAAATGTTATGTCCTGCAGCCGGTGGAGAATGCGGATCAGCAACTGCAGGCTTTACTGGATGGCTATTGGCAGGGACTGCAACAGCCGCTGCCATTTTTCCCGAAATCTGCCTGGAAAATGATGGAGGCGAAGGAGCCGCAAATTGAAACAGCGCTGCGGGAGTGGCTAGCTAATGATATGTATCACCGGGGGGAAGCGCTGAAACCTGAGTATCAGCTACTGTATCGGGGACAGTCACCAATACCGGAGCATACTGATGAGTTTATGGGATGGGCTGAGTTGATTTTTGGCAATTTATTCCGGTGTCGTGAGTGAGAAATATCGATAAACGGTAGGGTATTGATGAATTCTATGCTTTTTATTCTCTGGTTAAGCTTGTTTTTTAATTAATGGCGTGCTTTTAATAATCGAATGGTTTTTTAAAAAATAGTTTTTATAATTTATTGGTTTTTCTGTTTGCGTGTATTTTTATCTTAATGTTTTTATTGTTGCCTGAGGGGCTTTAAATACCTTTCATCCCCTGAAGTGTTTTCTGATATGCGGTAGTTTTTATGTGAAGTCATGTTGGGTTTTTTAAGCCTTTTAGGACAGATCTCTTATTTAATCCGCTTATCTACGATTCTTTTTCATTCCTGTTGTTTCGATTACTATTTCTGTAACCCCAAAATTAGAATTGCCCAACACTCGCTTTAATGCAGTCAAGTGATTTTGATAATCGGTCAAATTAGCTAAGTCATTCCGTTGTTTCCTGTCCGTCAGGAACGGTTTCGTATGGCAAAAATATACCAAAGTGTTTATAGCCGGGTATGTGCACAACAGTTTTCAGGAGCCTTACCATTTTATCTGGTGAGCTGAAAAGCTTTGATTTCCCGAAAATTTTTGCAGCACTGCTACCCGGGCTTTGTGGGAGTAGTGAGAGTGTCCAGAAAAAGTGTGTTAAGTATCACGGTGGCGTTAGGCCTTAGCCTTTCTGCCTGTTCCGGCAACATTAAACGTGTTGATTTATCAAAGCTGGATGGTGCAGCTATTAATGAATTTCTGATTGTCGATTGCTTATTGCCGGGCCGCGTCAGACAGCTTGGAACCAGTCTGACCTATCTTGGCCCGCGCCGGGCAATTCGTACCAGTGGTTCAGACTGCGCCATTCGCGGCGGAGAATATGTTGCAGCAGACCGGGCTAATTACGAAACATCTTTACGAATCTGGCAACCTCTTGCTGAAGCGGGTGATCTGAAAGCCCAAACGTATGTGGGTGAAATCTATGAGAAGGGGTTGGGTGTTCAGCCGGATTATCAGCGGGCTGCGCAATGGTATGAAAAGGCTGCGAGGCAGGGGTACAGCCGGGCAAAAATGAATTTAGGCTCGCTGTATGAACGTGGTTTAGGTGTTTCGAAAAATACTGTGCAGGCCCTGAATTTGTATCGGGATGCTTCCGGGTTAGGCAGTAATCAGCTGGAGTTTGTGTCTGCGGAGCAGCGTGCTGAGCGGATTGCACAGGCTGCCCAACTAACACAGACACAAAGAGCATTACAGGGAACCCGGTCGCAGGTTGATCAACTGCAGAGAGAAGTGAATCAGTTGAAAGCGGAGGCTAACCGTCTGCGCAATGCTCCGCCAAAGATAGAGACCCGCACCGTTACTAAAACAGTTCGGGTTAAAGACCCGGAGCAGGAAAGAATCATTCAGCAGTTAAATCGGGAAGTTGCCGGTTTACGTGCCCAGGCAAATCAAAACCGTTCTCAAATATCCCGCAGCTCATCCAACCGTAGCCGTGAATTACAGGCGCAGAATGCCCGTTTGCAGCAGGAGCTTGCCAGAAAGCAGGCTGAAATTACCAGGCGCCAGGCCCAGCTGAACAAACAGGTGGCACCGGCTCAGCCACAGCGTCCATTGACACGTTCCGCGCAAAAGCCTTCTGCTGAGACACAACGCCGGATAGCAGCTTTGGAACGCCAAATTGCGCAGAAAGAAAAAGAAGTGCAGCAGCGGTCAGCACAGACTGCATCACGTCCCAAGGTCAGTGCAGAGACTACTACCCGTGCTCCGGCAGTAAGTACGCCAAAGAAAGCTTTAAGAGGCGTAAATTTTGGTAAGTACTATGCGGTATTGATCGGAAACAATAACTATACCAACGCACCGCAATTGCAAACGGCAGTGAACGATGCAAAAGCTGTTGGGAAAATTCTTAAAAACAAATATGGATTCAGAACCGTTGTCTTGGCCAACGCATCACGGGCCAAAACACTGGCTTCACTGAACAGCCTGCGTAAGCGTTTAAAACCACAGGATAATTTAATTATCTATTATGCGGGTCATGGTGAGCTACAGGGTTCTAAGGGCTTTTGGTTGCCAGCTGATGCCAGTGCGACTGATAAAAGCACCTGGATTTCCAATGAGCAAATTACCAACTTCATCGAAAGTATGTCGGCAAAACATGTGTTGGTTGTCGCTGATTCCTGTTATTCCGGAACCTTATCCCGCCTGTCAATCCCAAGGCCTGTGGCAAATACAGGTAACAGAACCAGAGAGTGGTTTAACACTGTCGCCAGAACGAAAGTGAGAGTGGTGATGTCTTCCGGTGGGGTAAAACCGGTACTGGATTCGGGTGGGGGCAGTCATTCTGTTTTTGCATCTGCATTTCTGAAGGCATTGCGGGGCGCTAATTCGGTAGTTGAAGGTGCCGGGCTTTATCAGGCATTACGTGGCCAGGTAAGTGTGGCCTCCAGCGCGCTGGGTTCCAGACAATCACCGGTATATGCACCAATTAAGCATGCAGGTCATGAGGCGGGGGACTTTATCTTTCTGCAAGGCGGGCGAGTCGCAGGGTTAGAAAAAAACCGGAAGCCTGAACGGAAAGATGAGGAAGAGCATGGAGCTGAATACATGTATGCCTCAAGAGTTTCTGTCATCGACCTGAAAAACCGGATTGGATAGTGAGGTAGATTAATGAAATTTTTTATTCAAAAGATAATAGCTGCCTGCTTTCTTATTCTGACAATTAGTAGCAGTGCTTTTGCAAACTTTAGTTATGAGTTTCGGGCGAATAATAATAGCTTTAATTCTCCGCTGAGAATTACAGAGGGGGCTGAATCAGCAACAGTAGGCTTTACGTTTGATGTTAGTGGGGAGCCTCTGTCCAGCTGTGTAATTACGGCTCAATTTACTGATAACCCTAGTGATACAGCAACTTTAGGAAGCGACTACCTGACTTCGGGTGCTATAGATGACAGTGATCCGAATTATATTGGGTATGCTTATCGTGCTTTAAATGATGGTATATCGGAGTCAACGGAATACATTTACCCAACCGTACTGATTGCGTTGAGCGGTACATACCAGAATTCTCAGTGTTCAAATCAGTGTGATATAGGCAGTGATGGTTGTAATGCTGCGGTTAGTTGTAGCCAGAACTGTACTGATATCTCGTCTGAAGTCGTGCCCCGGAAAATTGAAGCGGGTTCATGGATTGAAGTATTGGATGTGACTCCTCAACGGGATTTAATTGAAGTCGATTTAGTTACGACACAATCAATGATAGACGAAACGGCTTCTGCCACTTCCGTAGCTGAAGTGGATTTCCGGTTATCTGATATTGCTGCATACAATGGTTGCCAGGCAAAGGCGACAGTGAGTATTGATGGCGGGACAGCTGTACCGGGATTGCATTACATTGCCCCTGCTCAACCCATGGAATTTACATTCAATAGCAGTAGTAGCAGTAGCTTCACTGAACAAATTGATTTAACTCCCTTGAATACCGGGCCAGGTGACGGTGATAAAACGGTAATTTTCAAAGCAGAATTTGAATTGCTCAATAATGGCGATGGTGAATCTTCATATTATTGTGAATTGTCAGGTACAAACCCACAGACGACTACTGTCACTATAAAAGACTCACCGACTAAATACTTAACCGGATCTTTGAATACATTGAAGTCAACGGTAAGCGCTGGTAGCGGAGTTAATAAGGTCGCTGAATTTACGTTTGATTTAGAGGGGACTGATCCTCCTGATAGCTACTGTAAAGCTACAGCTGAATTGGTGCTTACTGATGTCGGCACAGCAGTAGAGGGACAGCATTTCCGTTTTGTGCCTGATGTCCGGACACTTTCTTATGGTGACGGGAGCCGTAATGTAGAAACGCTGCCAATTAATCTGGAAGTCCTGTCAGGGATGTCCGGTGAAACAGATAAAACGGTTATTTTGCGAGTCCGTTTTGAAAGTAACGGCGTTGTTGATGATGGTTTTACTGCGAATTCATGTCCGCTGGCAAATTCGAATCCTTTAACGACCAAGATAACGCTAACAGGTTACCCTGCAGCAGAGTTAACAGTAAATTTTGACCGCATCAGAGAGGAGGTGGATGAGGACGAGCCAGCTGAGAATGTTGCTGAAGTCAGTTTCCGGCTACCTTCCGGTATCCAGCCCAGTGAGCAATGCCAGGCCGTAGCAACGATTAGTGCTGTGGGCGGGAATGCGGTTGATGGAAAACACTATGATTTTACGACGCAAACAATACGGTTCGGGGCTAGTGATAGCAGCCCGAAGGTAGTACCGGTTGCACTAAACGTCCGTGACACCGGGCCGGGTGATGGCGATCATTCGGTAACTTTGCAGGCTGAATTTAGTTTGGTGAATACCGGTTCAGAGACTACTCTATCTTGCGAACTGCCTAATACTTCGCCGATTCAACAGACCATTGTGATTAAAGATGCTGAAACCACTAAGTTAACGGGAGATTTAAGGCCGGTTCGGGACACCGTTGCAGCAGGCAGCGGTACTCAGGTCGTTGCTGATTTAGAGCTGAAGTTAGCGGGTGCTGCCCGGCCTGATGAATATTGCAGTGCTGAAGCCTATGTGAGGGTTATATCCGGCGGCAGTGCAGTTGAAGGTGAGCATTATCGGTTTGCTGCGACTCCGCCAACGCTTAGATATGGCGCAGGAAGTGCGAACTTTGCAAAGTTACCCATTGAACTTGATGTCTTGCCCGGCTCACCGGGACAGGGTGACAAAACGGTTGTGCTGGAGGCTCGTTTCTCCAGCGGTGGTGTGAATCAGGGTGATGGTCGCCGGAATTCATGTCCATTGTCTGGCCAAGGTACTGAAAGGTACACCGTCACGATCACAGGCTCTCCTGCTGAGGATGTCCGGACAACATTAACGCCGGTAAGTAGCGGTTTATTTCTGGAGGGCCTGGGGAATACGGGTGTTGCTGAGGTAGGTTTTCAGCTTTTATCGGGTTCACCTCCGGGGGAGAATTGCCGGGTTGTTGCCAATATTTCAGCGGATGCCGCCCGCAGTACTGCGGTTGAGGGTGAGCATTTCAGAATCGTGACATCGCAAGTCAGTTTTGGCAATGGCGATGGGGTGACTAAGACAGAGCAGGTGATTGTTGAATTACTCGATGATAATGATCCTGGCAATGATTCCAGAACTTTGCTGTTGGTGAGCCGGTTTACTACCGAGGGTAGTGATTGTGCTGTGACTGCTGCCGAGCAGAACGTTTCCATTACGATTGGCAATGATCCGGAAGCTAATTTACAGGCGCAGCTGAGTGCGGAAAGCTATTCCGTTGTTGAGGGTAATCAGGTGCGAATTACGCTGTCTTTCCAGGAAGAAGCGATTGCGCAAACCAGTTTTGCTCAGCGTCCAACCGGTACCTGTGAAGTTGCTGCGGAATGGAGAGTGGACGGCCTGCAACCGGCGGATTACCGCTTTGATGCTCCTGAGATCATTCGCTATTCACCGGATACACCGGAAGTTGCCTATACCCTGACTTTACATGAAGACCGGCAGCGGGAAGGTGTGGAAAGTTTTGATGTCTCTGTCAGGCTTTCACAAAGTGATAATAATCCGTGCCCGTTGGCTGCAAGCCTGGTGAATACGACGGTAAATTTGCCCAACAGAATCGCATTAAATGACGGTGCATTGTCATTAGATCCGGCGTCAGCAAGAGCAGCTGAGCCGGAAGAGATATTGGCACAGACCTGTGATGCGATACGAAGTTACGCCTCAGCTGTTGAAGGTGAGGATCAGGTGGTTCAGTCATTTCTGACTGCCAGGTTGAGTGATAATTCGCTATCTGATACGAAGCGTTCAGAGCTGGAAGATCGCCGTCGGTTTTACATTGATAATTGTTGGGATCGGGGTTCACAGATCGCCAATGATTTGCGTGACAGAAATTTTGAACCGGAGGAAGTCGTATCACAAGGCAGAGCTTTGTTAAACGGTGCGACCCGGCAGTTGGGCAATGTACGCGCCCGGTTGAATAAACTGCGCACAAGCGATGGTGAGCGGGGCCTGGATATTTCAGGCATTGATCTGAATATTCAGGATGCAGCGATTCCCTCAGCAGTAACGGAAGGGGCTTTGGGTGGAGCTGCCGGTGATGAAATTGATGGTCTTTTTGAAGAAACGCGCTGGGGCGCTTTTGTTAATGGCGAGTATGCCTTTGGCGATAAAAACAGAGGCGATGATAAAAAGCCAAAGTCTGGTGACCGGAATTTTGAGTTTAATTCCAAAGGCCTGACACTGGGCGTTGATTACCGTTTCCCCGGAGAGCGTTTTATTGCCGGTGCTGCACTGGGTTATAAGGATTTTGAAGCAGAGTTTTCCTCTGAAGATGGTGGAACGTCAAATCAGGGTTATAACTTCAGTGTTTACGGCACATACCTGTTATCTGAAAAGTCTTACTTTGATGCCGTTCTGAGTTATGGCAGGAATCAGGTTAAAACGGTGCGTCCGATTAATCAGGTGCGTAAAGATACCAATGGCCAGCCACTATTAGATCAGAGTGGACAGCTGATTGTTGATGAGGCATTTGCTACCGGAAACCCGGATGCTGATGAAATCGCTTTTAGTGTCGGCGGCGGTTATGACTTCCAGATAGATGAGTGGACCATAACGCCTTATGGCCGGGTGGATTACATCAAAGGGAAAATTGATGCCTATAAGGAAGAATCTTCCACGGCTTTTGACAATGCCGGTTTGTATGGCATTAACGAACAGGAACTTGAGTCACTGTCATCGTCTGTGGGTTTAAAAGCCAGTAAGGTGATTAGTACCTCTAATGGCGTGTTCATTCCTCAGGCATCATTGGAGTGGAAGCACGAATTTAAGGATCGTGATCTGATTTCCGGGCAAACGCTGCATTTAGTAGGAGATTCCCAGTTGGATAATGACAGTCTCGGTGTTAACGCTGACTTCCTGGAGGATAATAGTGTGAACACAGGTATTGATAAGGATTACTTTAATATCAATATTGGTGTTTCAGCAGTTTTCCCGGAAGGCCGTTCGGGTTATGTCAATGTTGAGTCACGTTTGGGTGATGATACGACGGAAGAAACTGCGGTGAAGGCTGGTTACCGGTGGGAGTTTTTCTAATTGAGGAAAATGACTAATCTGTTGTTGTGTATCCTGCTGCTGGCAGGGTGCACAACGGCCAGCAAATCGTTTGACAATAAAGCTGATGCTCTGGGTTTCAGGCAAAGTCACATCCGGGGAGCTGCGTTTTCACACACACTTTTCAGCAATGGTGTGACTGACAGCAATAAGGTGCTGAATGTCTATCTGGGCGGGGATGGCACGCCCTGGTTTGCTGGCCGTTATGTCACCCGTGACCCGACACCGTTAAAACCGGTGATGTTATCCCTGATGAAAATGGATCGACACCCGGCAATATACCTTGGGCGTCCCTGTTATCACCAAAAGGCTATGCCAGAGAATTGCCATAAAAGCCTGTGGACAAGCCGCCGTTATTCTGCAGCAGTGGTCGACAGCATGGTCACTGCACTGAAACGCTATGTGATGTTGCACGGTTATCAGAAAATCAGACTGTTTGGTTTTAGTGGTGGGGGAACGCTGGGAGTATTAATGGCGCCGCAACTTCCGCAAACGGAAATGGTAGTGACACTTGCGGGCAATCTGAATCCGGATGCCTGGGCGGAATATCATGGTTTCCTGCCTCTACAGGGATCGCTAAACCCCTCCCGACAACCTGCATTACCTGTGCATATCACACAATTCCATATAGTTGGTTCCCGGGATCAGAATATGCCCGCTTTCCTGAGCGAAGCCTTCGTCAGGAAGCAACAGAATGCCCGCTATGCCCTGTTAGATGGTGCAGATCATCATTGCTGCTGGAATCAGAAGTGGTCAGAGCTGTTAGCTGGACTGTAGCCGATACTGTGTGGTAGGGCCTGCGGTCTAATCCTGAAATAAACTGTCAATTTCTTCTGTTTGTTCGCTGGGGAATTTGTAGTTATCACAAGCTGAGAAATCCAGTGCGATTCGCTCTGCTATTTTCTGTAGGGCGGTTGTCGCTGTTGGGTTTTCAGGATCCAGTTCCAATATGCGTTGATAATGCCATTCACTACTGTCACTGGCGGAGTATGGCCCGTCTCTGGCTATCAGGTAGTCTTTACAGCCCGGTGACCAGTTGGTGTGATTAAATACCCTGCTTTTTTCTTTATCAAGAAAGAGCGCCTGTTTCAGTAAATTGCTGACTTCCAGCGCCTTTAGTTCTTCTTCCCTCTGTGCTGCTTCCTTTTCTTTTTGCAGACGTTCAGCATTCAGCGCCGCTTTTTGTTCCTCAGCTTTTCGTGCCAGTTCACGTTGTTGCTCAGCAATTCTTTTTTCTTCGTGGCTTTTGCTGAAATAGTAAGTGCCGGTGATGCCGCCAAAGCCGATCACTGCCATTGCTACTAACCAGGGCCAGACTGGCTTTTTTTCTGTAACTGTTATCGGAGCCGTGGGTTTTAATAGCAGTGTTGCGGCATCTGTTCCGGAAGCTTGGTAGAGTTCCTGTGAAAATTGCTCAATCGTCGCAAAGCGCTCTTCCGGTTTTTTTGCCAGCGCTTTGTCCAGCATGGGCTGGAAGATGCTGTGTTCACCGGTCAGTTTCGGGATTGGGGCATGGACATGTTCATAAGTAATTGCGACGGTATTGCTGCCGGTAAAAGGCTTGTCGCCGGTTAGCATTTCATAGAAGACGATACCGAGGCTATAGATGTCGGCCCGGTGGTCAATCTGGTGGTTGCCGGTCGCCTGTTCGGGGGCCATATAATACGGTGTACCGGCGATATAGCCCATCTGAGTCATTTCGCTGGTGGTGCCCTGCATTTTTGCAATGCCAAAATCTGTGAGCACCGCACTGCCATCATCCCGGAACATAATGTTTGCTGGTTTGATATCACGGTGAATATAGCCTTTCTGCCCGCTGTCTTTATCCACATAGTTATGGGCAGCATTGAGGGCACTGGCAATCTGGGCCGTAATTTTTAAGGCATTTGATGCGGGTAGCTTCCCATTGGCGAGACGTTGTTTCAGACTGCCTTTGCGCAGGATTTCCATGGACATATAAAAATGTCCGTTGTCTGAATCGA
>JBMZDK010000112.1:0-12412 GCA_049614265.1 Thiolinea sp. | reverse complement strand
CTGAATGTCATATTGGAAGGTATGCCCGTTGCTAAATTTGCTTCACGGGGACAGTTAAAAATGCTGGGCGTCGCTTTATTATTGGCGCAAAGCCAGGCTATCACCACCGATGTACAAAAACGCGGTATTATAGCGATAGATGATTTGATATCTGAACTGGATACAGCTAACCAAACGTTATTATACCAGGTTCTCAGGCAGACTGATCAGCAGCTGATTGTCACCGGTACTCAGTTACCCGGTAATGATCAACTAATAGATGTCGGCCAAATGTTTCACGTGGAACACGGGCAGTTTACCGAATTAAATAATGCCTGAAAAAACATCTGCATCACTTTCTTCCGATACCTCGGTGGGGAGTGATTACCGTATGATTTAGGAAAACTTATGACTGAACAACAATACGATTCTTCCAACATCAAGGTTCTCAAAGGACTTGAGGCTGTGCGTAAACGCCCTGGTATGTACATCGGTGATACCGATGATGGCACCGGGTTGCATCATATGGTTTTTGAGGTTGTCGATAACTCGATTGATGAAGCATTGGCAGGCCATTGTAAAGAAATTAAGGTTGAACTATTCAGTGATGGTGCTGTGAGAGTCACTGATGATGGCCGTGGTATTCCAGTGGATATCCATCCGGAAGAAGGTAAACCTGCTGCAGAAGTTATTATGACAGTTTTGCATGCGGGCGGGAAATTTGATGATAACTCATATAAAGTATCCGGTGGTTTACATGGTGTGGGGGTATCTGTTGTTAATGCCCTTTCGGAAGAACTTGAACTGACCATCAGACGTGATGGCAAGGTGCATCGTCAGGTATATAAACTCGGTGAGCCTGTTACCGGACTTGAAGTTATCGATGATACTGAAGGCACAGGTACTACAGTCAAATTCATGCCGAGTAAGGATATCTTCACTATTACAGAGTTCCATTATGAAATTCTGGCTAAACGGCTGCGTGAACTTTCTTTCCTGAATTCTGGTGTACGTATTCGCTTAGTTGATCGCCGCGGTGAAGGGCGTGAAGATATTTTTGAATATGAAGGTGGTATTAAAGCTTTCGTTGAGCACCTGAATCGTAAGAAGACACCAATACACCAAAATGTAATTTATTTTTCCGGTGAGAAAGATGAGATTGGTGTTGAAGTGAGCCTGCAATGGAATGACTCCTACCAGGAGAACATATTTTGCTTTACGAATAATATCCCACAGCGTGATGGTGGTACTCACCTGTCAGGTTTTCGTTCTGCCTTAACCCGAACGCTGAATCAATATATTGAGCGTGAAGGTTTAGCAAAGAAAGAGAAAGTTGCTCCTACTGGCGATGATGCCCGGGAAGGGTTAACAGCTGTGCTTTCGGTCAAAGTCCCTGATCCGAAATTTTCTTCACAGACTAAAGACAAATTGGTGTCCTCAGAGGTAAAGAGTGCAGTCGAGTCAGCAATGTCTGAAAGCCTTTCGGAGTTCTTGCTGGAAAACCCTTCTGAGGCAAAAGGGATTGCAGGCAAAATGGTTGAGGCTGCCCGTGCCAGAGAAGCTGCTCGCAAGGCCCGGGAAATGACCCGGCGTAAAGGCGCATTAGACATCGCAGGGTTACCAGGGAAACTCGCTGACTGTCAGGAAAAAGATCCGGCTTTATCAGAATTGTTCCTGGTGGAGGGTGATTCGGCAGGTGGTTCAGCTAAACAGGGCCGGGATCGCCGGACTCAGGCCATCTTGCCTCTGAAAGGTAAAATTCTGAATGTTGAGAAAGCTCGTTTTGACAAAATGCTGGGGTCTGCTGAAGTCGGCACACTAATCACAGCTTTGGGCTGTGGTATCGGGCGTGAAGATTATGATCCGGACAAACTGCGCTATCACCGCATAATTATAATGACGGATGCCGATGTTGATGGTTCGCATATACGCACCCTGTTGCTGACATTTTTCTACCGCCAGATGAATGAATTGGTTGAACGTGGGCATATCTATATTGCACAACCACCACTCTATAAGGTGAAACGCGGAAAACAGGAACAGTATGTGAAAGATCAGGCGGAGCTGGATAGCCATTTAATCCAGCTGGCTCTTGATGGTGCTCAATTACACCTTGATGCAACATCCCCTGCAATTAGCGGCCAAGCTCTGGAAACCTTATTAAAACAATACAATTCAGCACGGCAAATTATCTCTCGCTTAGCCCGCCGTTATGATCATGACGTTATGGAAAACTTGTTATTTGAACCAC
The DNA here is from genome assembly GCA_049614265.1 of Thiolinea sp. Taxonomy (GTDB): domain Bacteria; phylum Pseudomonadota; class Gammaproteobacteria; order Thiotrichales; family Thiotrichaceae; genus Thiolinea. The sequence continues at coordinate 10,182 of JBMZDK010000112.1, read as the reverse complement.
TGCAGGCTGGTGAATCCGATATTGATGCTGAAACGTACTATCAATGGGTAGCGAATGCTATCGATAAGCTAAACGAACGAATGAACGGAGAGCGCAGTTACAGTACGGTATTTGCTAAGACTGATAATGAGCAGTGGCAGATTGAAATTAACCGTCGTCAGCATGGCTTGGATCATGTGCTGACAATGGATCAGGATTTATTCTCTACACCTGAAATGCAATTTATCATTCGGGTTAACCAGGAACTGGATGGTCTGCTGAATGAAGGTGCTTATATTCAGCGTGGCGAACGTAAAATGGAGACACAGCGCTTTGACGAAGTGACAGAATGGCTGATGAAGGAAGCTAATCGTGGGCTCAATATAAGCCGCTACAAGGGCCTTGGTGAGATGAATCCGGAGCAGCTGTGGGAAACAACCATGGATCCTTCTGCCCGACGTCTGATGCAGGTGAAGATTGAAGATGCGGTTTCAGCTGACGAAATCTTTACGACATTGATGGGGGATCAGGTGGAGCCACGCCGTGATTTCATTGAAAGTAATGCTCTGTCAGTTGAGAACCTTGATATTTGATTTAGATGATCAGCGGGATAACTATCCGATACCTGACCCTTCAGAATGGCCGGGGATGCTGATGATGTTTATCAATGTTTCACGTGAAACAGTGAGTAGATAATTATGGATAACCCATTAGTAACAAATGCCAGTTTGCCTGCGTTTGCTCAAATTCAGCCTGAGCATATTGCTCCTGCTTTGCAAGAGGTCTTAGACGAAAACCGACAGTGGTTAGCAGAGCGGCTTTTGCAAAAAGCGACCGCACCTAGTTGGGAAAATTTGGTTTATCCTCTGGATCTAAAAAATAATCAGCTTGAAAAAATGTGGTCACCTGTAAGCCATATGAATGCTGTTGTGAATACAGAAGCATTGCGAGATGCTTACAACGAATGTTTGCCTAAACTTAGCGAGTATCATACGGAAATTGGTCAAAACCGGGCGTTATACCAGGCTATAACTGAAATTCGGGAACAGGCAAAAGGCCTTGATACTGCTCAATGCAAAGCCCTTGACAATAGTCTGCTTTCATTTCGCTTAAGCGGAATTGATTTGTCAGCTGAGGAGCAGTCCCGTTATCGTGAGATTAACCAGGAGCTATCGCAGCTAAGCGCACAATTTTCTGACAATGTGTTGGATGCAACTAATGGCTGGTTTAAATCTATTGCAACTGAGGAACAGTTAGCGGGTTTACCCGATTCACAATTAGGGATGGCAAAACAGGCTGCTCAGCAACGAGACCAGGAAGGCTGGGTGATTACCTTAGATTTTCCAAGTTATCTCGGTGTAATGCAGTATGCGGATAGCAGGGAGCTGCGTGAGGAGGTCTATCGTGCTTATGTAACGCGAGCCTCTGAGTTGGGAGTTGATTCAGCGCAGGACAATAGCCAGGTCATGCGTGATATTCTTCGCCTGCGCCAGGAAGAGGCCGGGTTACTGGGATATAGTAATTATGCTGAGGTTTCGCTGGCAAGGAAAATGGCCGAAGACACGCAGCAGGTTGTTGGCTTTCTTCGTGATCTTGCAGCAAAGAGTAAACCTTTTGCCGAGCAGGAACTTGCTGACGTGATCCAATTTGCAAAAGACGAGTTGGATATTGATGGTGTGCAGCCATGGGATATCACTTACGTCAGTGAAAAGATGCGTCAGATGCGTTTTGATTTTAGTGCGGAGGATCTTAAACCTTATTTCCCGGTTGATAAGGTTATCAGTGGTTTGTTTGAACTGGTTGGGCGTTTATATAAGGTTACGATCAAACCTTCTGATAAAGATGTTGAGCTGTGGCATCCTGATGTTAAATTCTTCCGCATTCTTGATCGTGATGGTGAGCTTTGTGCTGAGTTTTATCTCGATTTATATGCTCGCCAACATAAGCGTGGTGGAGCGTGGATGAGCGATTACTGTGGGCGTTTCAGACTGCACAATAATCTCCAGACCCCTGTTGCGTTTATGACATGTAATGGTAGTCCCCCGGTTGGTGATAAACCTGCATTATTTACCCATGATGAGGTGGTTACCCTCTTTCATGAGTTTGGCCATGGTTTGCATCATATGTTGACACAGGTTGATTACCCCGACATTTCAGGTATCAGCGGTGTTGAGTGGGATGCCGTAGAATTACCAAGCCAGTTCATGGAGAACTGGTGTTGGGAGCGTGGTGTACTGGACTTAATCAGCGGTCACTGGGAATCTGGTGAAGCTATACCACAAGAGCTGTTTGATAAAATGCAGGCTGCAAGGCATTTCCAGAGTGCTATGGCTATGGTACGCCAGTTAGAGTTTTCATTATTTGACATGCTGTTACACATGGATAGTAATGCGGCTGAACCGGGTAAGTTAGAAGAAGTTCTACAGCAGGTCAGAAATGAGGTTGCTGTGATTAAAGCGCCGGAATTTAACCGTATGGTACATAGTTTTTCTCATGTTTTCGCTGGTGGTTATGCAGCCGGTTATTATAGCTATAAGTGGGCTGAAGTGTTGTCAGCGGATGCCTATTCCCGTTTTGAAGAAGAAGGTCTGTTCAATGAGCAGGTTGGTGAGTCATTTTTGAATGAAATATTGCAGGTTGGTGGTTCGCGTCCTGCAATGGAATCCTTTGTTGCTTTCCGGGGAAGAAAACCAGAAATTGATGCACTTCTACGCCACAGTGGCTTACAGGAGACTGTGGAAGCTTAACCTGCGCTAGACATGGCCTTAACCGTAACTGAGCAAGATAAAATATAACTATTTGATTTTTATGTGGTAATTGCCGCTAAGCGAAAAAAAAAACATCTCTATCGGTTTGATATTCTCTCTTTTACACGATGTGGGGTTTACTGGTTGTATTCCTACAAACCCCACGTGTGTGAATGAAAATAATAATAAAAAAGAGACAATACAGTGCCTGTCCGATTAATGTAAAAACGACGCTGACAGATATTAATGAATCCGGATCACAACTCGTGGGATTATTTCTCAGAGGTGAGGTGTGAAAGTTTTATTAAGACTGTTACTAACTTGTTTGGCAACATTTGGTTTTGTGTACCTTTTTACGGCGAGTGCGGCCGAGAAGCCACAAGTAAAAAGCCAAACAGCATTAAGTGTTAAAGATACCGGCAGTTTTCAGCTTCCTGTTCATAACAATCTGACATTACAAGTGAACACCCCTGATAGCTTGGATATTCCAGACAGGCGTATTGTCTGGACAATTACCCAAAATAGCCGTTTATATCAAAAAATAACCGGTAATGGGCATCGACTAAATTTGCCTGCCGGTGCTTATCAGGTAAATTTAAAAATTGGTCGGTATACAGGTTCAAGGGATATTGTTGTAAGGCAAGGTGCTTCGATACAGCCCTATTTCGGGGTCAATCTTGCAAAAATCAGGCTTCGTTCAAACCAAACTATGGATTGGAAGTTTACAGGGCTGAACAGTAATAATTTTGTTATTTCGCAGAGAATGCAACTGGATGAGTTTGTTCCGGCGGATACATATGTGATTAAAGCTGTTTTACGGAATATGCCACTGCAAAAGAAAGTTCGCTTGCAGCCAGGTCAGCAAACACAGGTAGAAATGAATATTCCAGTGGGTAAAGTTCGTCTTATTGCCACTAAAGATGACCGGCCACTGTTTAGTCCTATGAGTTGGCAGGTATATCGATTAGAGAAAAATCGGCGGCAGCAGGTGGGGCAATATCATTTGCATGCTCAGTCAATCAGTATGCCTCCCGGCCATTATGAAGCGGTTGCCAGGTTTAGAGGTACTGTACGTAAGCGCCAGTTCTGGGTTCAGAGAAATACGAATAACAAAATAATTCTAGGTATGGATTAATTTTTTGTGGCTTCAGCCAGTTTGACATAGTGACTGGCTGAATACGTTAGGGAGGCTATTTCATCTGTTGTTAAAGCCCTGACTTTTTTTACCGGGCTTCCTACCCATAAAAAGCCGCTTTCGAGAGTTTTGCCGGGTGGGACAAGGCTTGCTGCTCCAATTATGGAGTCAGCCCCAACGGTCGCACCATCAAGTACTGTGGCATTCATCCCTATTAAACAACGGTCACCAATGGTGCAGGCATGTAATACAGCTTTATGACCAACTGTAACATCATTTCCAATGTGTAATGGCCTGCCACCGGGTGTGTATGGGCCATCATGGGTAGCATGGAGTACTGTCCCATCCTGGATATTGCTACGTTCCCCAATGGAGATTGCAGCTACATCACCGCGAATAACAGCCATCGGCCAGACAGAACTATTGGCACCGATAGTTGTTTGCCCACTGACATAAGCCGTATCATCAATATAAGCAGTGGCATGGATTTCAGGCGTATGACCGCTAAAGGGTTTAATTGTCATTATGAAGATGAAAAATCAGATTTAATGCGTTGCAAGGTATTTGTCATTACCGGGTGGTAACTGGAGAAAGAAACCGTTCTCTGTGATATTCCGTAATACTTCTTCTGCTTCAGCCATCACTAATTGACGGCCGGGAACTAAATCGAAATCAAAAGAAAATTCAGCTTCTCCAAATAGCTCCAGCAGTGATTGTGGCACACCTGAGAAGTTATCCTGTTCGGGTAAAAACAGGTATGTGTTTAATTTTTTCTTACTACGATAAACAAAACATCGCATAACAAAACCTCAGAATGTAAACCATTCTATGAATAACAAAGTTCTTTTTCCCACTACTGCTTACTCATAACTTCAGATTGAGTGATGTCATTGTAATTCACCCGCTGCTCAATAATCCCCCCATTCACGCGGCGTTCAATAATAATCCCTTTATCATCAGAGCTGAGAATTTTACCTTCAAATTTCTTCCGGTCAATGCGGGTTAGCCTTGCATAGCGGCCTATATACTGACTGAGGTTGGCAGCATCTGTTTCCTGATAAGTCATGCGGTATAAAGCACTTTTGGGTAGCTCTTTACCTGATGGAAGTGGTGCTGCCGGCGTATCGGGGTCAGTGTTATCAGCGGTCTGGGAAGAGTTGCGGTTTAGGTCAAGCCCTTCAGTTTGCATTGAGCCTTTGGGGATAGGAACATTCATACCAGCATCATATGCGTATCGGTACACATGTTTATCAGCGCCAGAGTACCAGCAGCCTACAGCAACTAATAAGCCGACAATTCCAGCTAACACCCAACCGTAAACACGGTGCCAAAGGCTGGGGAGTACCACCAGATTAATGACTGGAATTGCTGAAACAATGCCGGTAATAAAGTGATGACCAAAACCGGCAAAAATCACCCTCAACCAGCTCAGCACAAATAAAAGCAGGCCAATGAGAAATGCGGTGAGAAGCAAGTATTCCACTGTGTATCTTCCTTTTTACATTGAAGTGATTATGGTTGCTGATCAGTCTTAACAATGAGTATAACTGAAAAACCTTTAATGCTTTTGCTGTGATTATTATTTTTCATGTACATAGAGCTTGCAGATAATGATCAGTTGCTGAGGTGGATAGCATAAAATTATACCACCAGAGACAGAATGGAACACTATTGCTGTACAAACGCTGACTTGATCGCAAGTAGTTGCAGTTTTTACGATGCTAAGCTCCCCGCTCCTTACAGTTAATATACCGTTCAGAGTGCAGCCATTTGAGTTTCACGTGAAACCGTTTCAGTATCATAAAAGTAGCTTTGCTGTACTACAATAGCATTATTCAATAACAAATTTCATTGAGGAGTGGTGTGTAATGAATTTCCAGCATGTATGCATTAAAGCCAGCTGTTTTGCTTTGCTGTTGCTTACTTTTGTTGTTCCGGGTTCTGCGTTCGCACAAATTAAAAAACCCCTGGAGGCAGGGCCTATTGCTAATGATGCAGAAGCTCAGAAAAAGTGCCCTTATCTGGCTAAGCAAAACCGCGCTCGCTGGACAGGGCAATGGTGGTCAATTGCTTCTGGAAATATGGCAGTATGTGAACTTGAGATGTTGTATCGTGATGTAAATGCTGGAAGACAGTTACTCAGTAAACAGGATGCTACCCGTACTTGTCCTGCTATTGCACAAAGGTATCGTGCCCGTTGGACGGGTCAATGGCGCACGAATTCCCAGAACCGCCAGTCAGTTTGTCAGCTTGATTATAGCATGCGTGAACTGGAAGCCGGATTCATTCCAAATCAAAATCATGCCAACAATAAATGCCAAACTCTGGCGCGTCAAAATAAGGCCCGCTGGACAGGGCGTTGGCGCACGACTGTTCAAGGCAAAATGTCTGTTTGCCAGCTGAGTTTTACATAAAATAGTAAACAAACTTCAGCCGCCCCACTAAGTAGTGGGGCAAAAGTTCCTGGATGTCTGAAGCCCGCCCGCTAGCGAAGCAGAGGGTATTCAATTTATGGAAGCCATTGCTACATATTTAACAATAGGAATTTGGGGCTATGGCTTTCCCACTACCCAACCAAATCAACCCAGCATTGGCGGATCAGGCTCTGTTCTGTGTGGAAGAGCTGTTTAGAGACAAATGCTTTTTTCTCTTGTAAAGCAAGAGCATGCACTTTGTTGCGCAGTGTGCGGTAAGCTGCTGCCAGTTTTTCTTCCTGTGGTTTGCTAAGTATTCCGTGTTGTCTTAGCGACTCAAGCTGGCGAATGTTGTCACTCCAATGCACTAGTTCAGGAGATTGGTTAGCATTTGAGAGAATCAGGTATTGCACGATAAACTCAAGGTCGGTTATACCACCATGGTCTTTTTTCAGATTAAATAGCAGTGGGTCATTGCCGCTTTGGGATTGCCACATTTTCTGGCGCATCTCAATCACTTCAGTGCGCAATAAATCATTATCACGAGGCTGACATAATACCTTTGTGCGCATGGCATCATAGCTTTCCCGCAGGTTTTGCGTGCCGGTAATAATACGGGAGCGCAATAACGCCTGGTGTTCCCATACCCATGCTTTTTCCAATTGGTATTGTTGTAATGCTGCTATGCCGGTAACGAGCAGTCCGGATTGTCCACTGGGCCGTAAGCGGGTGTCTATTTCATATAAACGTCCGTCATGAGTATATGTGGATAAAATGTGTATTACCTTTTGAGCCAAACGGGCGAAAAACACAGCATTATCCATTTGCTTTTCGCCATTAGTTCGCTGCTTGATCCCCGTACTATTATGAATAAAAACAATATCCAGATCAGAACTATAGCCAAGCTCAAGCCCTCCCAGCTTGCCGTAGGCTATGATGCCGAAGTCAGCCTGATATTGCCGGTCATCCAGTTCATAACAAGGTACTCCTGCTTTACTGGTCAATAAATGCCAGGCATGCTGTACGGTATAATCGAGTATGACCTCAGCTATCCAGGATAATTGATCAGATACAACCATAAGCGGCAGCATATCGGTGATATCAGCAGCAGCAACCCGCAAAGTCTGTGCTAGCTTAAACTGTCGCAAGCGTTCCATAACTAACTCTGTATCATTAGGGTCTACATTACTCATTTCTTGCTGTAAGGCTGATCGAAGCTCATTTCTGTCTAATGGCCGATAGAGTTGCCGGGTATCCAGTAAGTTATCCAACAGGATTGGATGTTGTGTCAGTTGGGTGGTAATCCAGCTGCTGGCGTGTACCAGTTTTACAAACTGATCAGTAGCAGCTGGTTGGTCTGCCAGCATAGCGATGTAACCAGATCGGCTGGCGATGGCTTGAATGACTTGTAAACTGCGTTCTAATGCAAGGGTTGGTTCATCTCTTTGTGCACAAGTGCTGAGAAGAACAGGGATGAGACGATCCAGGCGGGCACGTGCTAATTCGGTTAAGGACTGATAGCGTCGGCTTTCCCGAAAGTTTTTTAATTGACTAAGCGCAGTATGAGCAAGTTCGAAACCCTGTTCTTCCAACATGGCTACAGCTGTTGTGGTTTCAAAAATGCTGCCTTGCCATAGATCTGCAAGCATCTTATTTTCTGTTGTTGCGTCTTCTTCCAGGGCAAATATACGCTGAAAGATATGGCTAACTTTGATTCGGTGCTGATCCAGTTGGCTAATGAAACTATCCCAGCCCGGTGTGTGCATAGCAAGAGCTAACTGGTGTTGATGGTTCGGGCTAGTTGGCAAAGAATGGACCTGTTCATCGTTCCACATCTGTAAGCGGTTTTCGGTGTTACGCAGGAAAATATATGCGTCGTGAAGCTGCTGATAGTCATTTAAACTTAACAGTGCTTCGTTTTGTAATGCGGAAAGGGTTTTAAGCAAATGAGTTTGTTGAAGTTCTTTTAAGCGCCCGCCACGCATTAACTGGAAAACTTGTGCTGTAAATTCAATTTCGCGAATTCCGCCTTTTCCCAGTTTTATGTCTTGTTTCTTACCCTTACGCTGTGCTTCCTGATTAATCATCCGCTTCATATCACGTAGTTGCTCGACGGCACCATAATCGAGATAGCGACGGTAAATAAAGGGCCGTAGTCGGTACAGGAGTTCCTTTCCCTCCTCTTTGTTACCAGCGATTACCCGTGCTTTAATCAGTGCATAGCGTTCCCACTCACGACCATGAGCCTGATAATAATGTTCCATAGCATCAAACGACAATGCTAATGCACCTGACTCACCAAAAGGTCTTAAACGCATATCAACCCGGTAAGCAAAGCCATCAGCTGTAACCTTGCCCAAAGAGTTAATTAGCTTTTGTCCAAGACGGGTAAAGTAAGTTTGATTATCTAAAGAGCGTTGTCCATCCGTGGAGCCTGCTTCAGGAAAGGCAAAGATAAGATCAATATCAGAAGAAAAATTCAGTTCGCATCCACCCAGCTTCCCCAGGCCTAATACCAGCAGGTTTTGTGGTGTACCGGTACGGCTGAGTGGTTTACCAAACCTGATGCTTAGTTGCTTATGCCACCAACTAAGCACGCCATCTACCAGCGCATCAGCTAAGTCAGAAACGTCCCTCATGGTTTCATTGAGTGATGCTATTGCTGCCAGGTCGCGCCAGGCAATACGCACGGTTTCTCTATGTCTGATTTGGCGAATAGTGGATAACAACTCATCTTCGGTATGAATGGAGAGGATCTCTGTTCGTATCGCCTGTTTTAACTGCCCGGTTTCATAGGCCTGACTACCGTACAGCCTGTCTGACCACTCAGGATGCAGTTCCAACTGAGTTTGGATATAGGGGCTAAAGCCTTTAACCGCATTGAGTTGTGAAAAAAATTCGCTTGGTAATGCTTGGGTCTGCAATTCCTTATCAGGCATGTATTTTCTACTATGTAATATCAAGGAAATAGCAGATTATACCTTGTTGCGTTCGCAGCGATGGTGTTTAGCACTGATATCCTATCAGTTACCCACTAACGTCCGATGCGGGTTGCTTCCAAAGCCTGAAATAAATCTTGCAGTATATTGGCGATAATATTGCTGCCAGGACAATTCCCGCCAGATGCTTTTTCTGTGCCTGATGATTGTGACTGCTCAGTGACTTCATTAGCTTTTGTAACAGTGTCTGTATTGCCTCTACTGGTCTGTAGCTGTTTTTCTGTTACATTACAGCCATCATGACAGGGGTTTTTTGAATTGGCATTTTGAAAAGGCTGTGGCCGGAAGGACTGAGTGTTTGTGCGTTCTGTTTGTACGCGGTTGCTACAATCTGTCTGAGCAGGTTTTATTGTTGTTTCAATCATAGTTAGGCTCGTAATTTTTGTTAACTTTTGCGTAGCCTAATCCGCTGCTTTAGAGTGTGCGAGTCGTAAAAGATGAAATCATAAATAATCCCGTTAACTGGCACAATTCAACTTATTAGCTTATGCATATTGAAATTATTTCCAGTCTTGAGCAGGTTTCACCATTACAGTGGAACTCACTGGTGAAGGATGATAATCCTTTTGTTCGCCATGAATTTCTTATTGCTTTGGAGCGTCATAATTGTGTCGGTGAGGCATTTGGCTGGTTGCCACACCATATAGTGGTCTATGAGGGTGAGGAGCTTATTGGGGCTATGCCCTTATATGAAAAATATAATTCTTATGGCGAATTTGTTTTTGATCATGCATGGGCGAATGCCTATAAGCATCATGGGCTGGACTATTACCCAAAGTTGGTGTCATCAATTCCTTACACGCCAGCAAGCGGCCAGCGATTGCTTAGTAAAGCGGGTTGTGAAACCGAGATTTACCCCGTTTTACTCTCAACCGCGATGCACTTAACGAATGAATTGCAGGCGAGTG
>JBMZDK010000111.1:0-12517 GCA_049614265.1 Thiolinea sp. | reverse complement strand
CCTCTGATGCGGGGTGGAGCAGTCTGGCAGCTCGTCGGGCTCATAACCCGAAGGTCGCAGGTTCAAATCCTGCCCCCGCTACCAAATATTAAAAAAGCCCCTGTTTAGGGGCTTTTTTATTATCTCCGCACAGATTTTAGCAGCTAAGCGTGAAGGTTAATGCAGGAACAGTTAGCAACGTTGATCAATACGACCGTAACAGGTTTGGGGTACGACCTGTGGGGATATGAGTATCGTGCTTATGGCGAAAGTGCGTTACTACGGGTGTTTGTTGATGCAGAAGCCGGCATTACCGTCGATGATTGCGGGCGGGTAAGCCAGCAGCTGGGCGCAGCGCTGGATGTTGATGATTTAATTCCTGTTGCCTATATGCTGGAAGTGTCTTCTCCCGGTGTGGATCGTGTTTTGTTCTTACCGGAGCATTATCAGCGCTATATCGGTGAAACAGTTAAAGTGCGTACACACATTCCTGTGAATGGGCGCCGTAATTTCGTCGGTGTTTTACATCAGGCTAATGATGCGTTAGTCACAATTAAAGTTGATGCTGAGCTGTTTGAGATTCCCTATGACGCTATTGATCGTGGCAGACTACGGTTTGACATGAAGGCTGCGGCTAAGAATGCTTCGCCGAAAAAAGGAAAAAGGAGTGGCACACGTTCATGAGTAAAGAAATCCTATACGTAGTTGATGCCGTATCAAATGAGAAAAATGTCGGCAAAGAGCTGATTTTTGAAGCGGTGGAAACGGCGCTGGCAATGGCAACACGCAAGCGGTTTGGCATGCATATGGATGTCCGTGTCGCAGTAGATCGTTCTTCCGGTGATTATGATACTTTTCGCCGCTGGCTGGTAATTGATGACGAAGATCCGGAGTTTGAAAGCCCGGAACGGCAGATTTTATTGAGCTATGCTAAAGATCGCGGGCTGGATGTCGAAATTGGCGATTATATCGAAGAGTCAATTGAGTCAGTTGAATTCGGACGGATTGCAGCACAAACAGCAAAACAGGTTATTGTCTCCAAAGTGCGTGAGGCTGAGCGGGAAAAGCTGGTTTCCGGTTATCGTGACCGGGTGGGCGAACTGCTGATGGGAGCAGTGAAACGTGTGGATCGTAAGGGCATTTTCCTTGATCTGGGGGATAATGCAGAGGCACTGATCCCGCGGGAAGAAATGATTCCACGCGAAATGGCGCACAATGGTACGCGGATGCGGGGTTTTCTGAAGGAAATTCGGCAGGAACCACGCGGGCCGATGATTATTCTGAGCCGTACTGATACAAATTTTCTTATTGAGCTGATGAAGCTGGAAGTGCCTGAAATCAATCAGGAAATGATTGATGTAATGGGCGCTGCGCGTGATCCGGGTTCGCGGGCAAAAGTAGCGGTCAGGGCCAATTTGCCGAATATTGATCCGGTTGGAGCCTGCGTTGGAATGCGTGGTTCGCGGATCCAGACCGTGACGAATGAACTCAGCGGTGAACGGGTCGATATTGTATTGTGGGATGAAGATATTGCCACATACGTAATGAATGCGATGGCCCCTGCTGAAGTGTTATCGATTGTGGTGGATGAAGATAATCGCACCATGGACATAGGTGTTGACCAGGAGCGTTTATCACAGGCGATTGGTAAGGGTGGACAAAACGTTCGTCTGGCCAGTGAATTGACGGGTTGGACGCTAAATGTCATGAGCGTCGAGGAAGCGGAAGCCAAAACGTTGGCAGAGCAACAGGAAATTCTGGAGCTGTTTGTTAACCGGCTGGACGTTGATGAAGATGTTGCGGTTGTACTGGTTGAAGAGGGCTTTTCTACGTTAGAAGAAGTGGCTTACGTAGCGCGTGAGGAATTTCTTGAAATTGAAGCCTTCGATGAAGATATTATTGATGAGCTGCGTAACCGGGCACGGACAGCACTGCTGACTGAGGCTATCTCTAAGGATTCACCGATACCTGCTGATGACCTGCTGGAAATGGATGGTATGGATAAAGATCTGGCCTATACCCTTGCAGCACAGGGTGTGCGTACTATGGAAGACCTTGCCGAACAGGCGGTTGATGAGCTGCTGGATATTGAAGGCATGGATGAAGAACGGGCTGCTGCTCTGATCATGACTGCGCGGGCACCATGGTTTGAGGATGAAGAGCAGTCAGAATAAGGCAACGGGAGGACAAAATGTCAGATATTGAAGTAAGAGAGCTAGCCGCGATGGTGAAAGCCCCCGTTGATGTTTTAATGCGTCAGTTGAAACGGGCGGGTATCGAAGTCAGTGGCCCGGAAGATAAAATTACTGATGCCCAGAAGCTGATGCTGCTGGAGCGTATGAATGACAGTGGTGAGAGTGCGGCTAAAAGCAGTGGCGGTAAAATCACACTGAAAAAGCGTGGTGAAGGTGGCAGTCTGGGTTTGAAAAAATCCGGCGTGGATGTTCGGCGCAAGAAAACGATTAGTTTGCGTAAGCCTGAAGAACCTAAGGTTGATCTGGAAGCAGAGGCCCGGGCAGAGGCACTGGCGAAACAAGCAGAAGCTGAAAGGCAGGCGCGGGAAGAAATTATTCAACGTGCTGAGCAGGAGCGTCGGGAAGCTGAGGCTGCACGCCTGAAAGAGGAAACTTTGGCTAAATCCGGACAGGTTGCTGAAGAGAGTGATGCAGAAGCTGTGTCAACAGCTCCGGCAGTTGAAGAAACACCGGTTTCAGAGCCAACTGAGCAACAGGTTGAAGCACCCGTGGCTCAGGAAACAGCAGAGACAGTTGAGCAAGCTGTTGCTGCTGAGGAAACTGTTATAGCACCGGAAGAAGCACCTGCTGAACAACCTGAGTCTCTCGCAGCAGCACCTGAAGCAGAGCAGATGACAACTCAACAGCCAGTTGCTGAGGTTGTTGCACCTGAACCTGCACCAGCGCCTGTTGTTGAAGAAAAACCAGAGGTTGCAGCTCCGGCTGAGGAACCCAAAGAAGCGCCAAAACCGGAGATGACCGGCTTGCAACGTCGTCAGGCTGTTGCTGAAGCTGCTAAGCGTGAAGCAGCTGCTGCACTGAAGCGTCGTCCATCGCGTCCGAAGCCTGCGCCGAAGCCTGCAGAGCCAGCGCCTGCTGCTGCAACGCCGGCACCTGCCGCTGCGCGTCCGGAACGCCTGAAACCGGCACCGGATAAAGATGGCCCGTCTATTAGCCGTAAAGGTAAAAAGAAGGGGCGTAACCGTGAACGTGAGAATCCACGGGGTAATGTCCGGGGGCGTCGTGGCAAAGAGCCGCAAATTGACCGGGGCGAAATCAAACATGGTTTTGAGAAGCCAACGGCACCGGTAGTACGTGAAATCGAAGTTCCGGCAAGTATTGTTGTGTCTGATCTGGCACAGAAACTGGCAATTCGTGCGACTGACATCATTAAAGTAATGATGAAAATGGGCATGATGGTAACGATTAATCAATCGATTGATCAGGAAACCGCGATGCTGGTTGCTGAGGAATTGGGTCATGTGGCTAAGCCAATGCAGGAAATGGATGATGAAGCCATCCTTGCTTCGGTTTTAGGTGGTGACGCCGAGTTTGATGCCACTACGCGTCCGCCTGTTGTGACAATTATGGGGCACGTTGATCATGGTAAAACGTCATTGCTTGATTATATTCGTGAGTCACGTGTGGCCTCGGGTGAAGCAGGCGGGATTACTCAGCATATTGGTGCATACCATGTCGATACAGATCAAGGAACGGTTTCTTTCCTTGATACACCGGGCCATGCCGCGTTTACCAAGATGCGCGCCCGTGGTGCGCAGGTGACTGATATTGTTATCTTGATTGTGGCTGGTGATGATGGTGTGATGCCACAAACCAAAGAAGCAATTGCGCATGCAAAAGCTGCTGAAGTGCCGATGATCGTAGCCATCAATAAGATGGATAAAGAAGATGCTGATGCTGATCGCGTATTGAGTGAGTTATCACAGAATGAAGTTCTGACTGAGGACTGGGGTGGCGATGTTCCGGTAGTGCGGGTTTCCGCAAAAACCGGTCAGGGTATCGAAGAGCTACTGGAAACTATTCTGTTGGTGGCTGAAGTACAGGAACTGACAGCACCGGTTGATGCTCCGGCAAAAGGCACGGTGATTGAAGCCAGTATTGAACGTGGTCGTGGTGTGGTGGCAACCGTTCTGGTTCGGGAAGGAACGCTGAAGAAAGGCGATATCCTGTTATGTGGTACAGAATATGGTCGTGTTCGGGCGCTGTTTGATGAGCGTGGCCGCTCTGTGAAAGAGGCGGGGCCATCAATACCGGTATCTGTACTTGGTTTGTCTTCTGCACCGGAAGCGGGTGATGAAGCATTTGTTGTTTCAGAAGAACGTAAGGCTCGTGAAATTGCAGAGTTGCGCAAAGAGAAATTGCGTGACTCACGTTTTGCTGCTCAACAGTCTGCGAAGCTGGACAATCTGTTTAATCAAATGGGATCAGAAGATAAGCAACAGGTTAACCTGTTGGTTAAAGCTGATGTACAGGGCAGTGTTGAAGCGATTCGCAGTGAGTTGACTAAGCTCTCTACTGAAGAGGTAGAAGTTCGCATTATTTCCTCCGGTGTCGGCGGGATGAGCGAGAGTGACATTGATCTGGCGGCAGCTTCAAAAGCTATTGTTGTTGCTTTCAATGTCCGTGCAGATGCAACCGCGCGTAAATCAGCACAGGAAAATGATGTCGAGATTCGTTATTACAGCATTATTTATGATGTGATCAATGATATCCGCGATGCGATGAGTGGCTTGCTGTCACCTGAGACGAAAGAAGTCTTTATTGGTCTTGCTGAGGTTAAAGACGTATTTAAAGCCTCTAACTTTGGTCAGGTTGCGGGGTGTCTGGTTGTTGAAGGCGTCGTTCGCAAAGGTAACCCGATTCGTGTCCTGCGTGATAACGTGGTTATTTTTGAGGGTGAACTGGAATCTCTGCGTCGTCACCGTGATGATGTGAATGAGGTTAATGTTGGTACCGAGTGTGGTATCGCGGTTAAGAACTACAATGATGTTAAGGCCGGAGATCAGATCGAAGTCTTTGAACACATCGAAGTGGCGCGTACTATCTGATGCCGCAGCATTCCACACATGGCTTCGCCCGCTCAGAAAGAGTAGCGGAGCTGCTCCGGCGCGATCTGTCTGTTTTGATCCGTGAGCGGATCAAAGACCCGCGAATTGGTATGGTGACTATTCTTGATGTCACCGTATCAAAAGATTTGTCGCATGCGAAAGTCTGGTTCGATGTATTAGATGCAGAGCAGGGTAAAGTGGCTGAGGAGTCTCTGAACCATGCTGCCGGTTTTCTGCGTCGTGAGTTGGGTCGTGAGCTAAAGCTGAGAGTGACACCGGGACTGCGTTTTTATTATGATGATACGCAGTTGCGGGGCAATACATTATCAGCATTGATCGATAAAGCTGTTGCTGAAGATCAGGCACATGGGCAGGATTCAGACGAGCTACCCGATGAGAAAAGGCATCCTGCTGAGTAGAGTTGTCAGCGTACTTTCACTATTCTGATTCTCTGTTTGATTAAGGCACAATCACTGTATTCATGGCCCGACGAAATTCCAAAAAATGGCGTAGTCTGGATGGTATTCTGCTGTTAGACAAGCCATTGGGGGTATCCAGTAATAAAGCATTACAGAATACCCGTTTCCTCTATCAGGCTGCCAAAGCAGGTCACACCGGCAGTCTTGATCCATTAGCCAGCGGTATGCTCCCGGTTTGTTTTGGTGAGGCAACCAAAGTTTCTGCTTATTTGCTGGATGCAGATAAGCGTTATTTGACCACTGCGACTTTAGGGGCGGTTAGCAGCACCGGAGATGCTGAAGGTGAATTAGACTTTCGTGGTGCTGTACCCGGATTCTCTGATGTGGAACTGGAAGCCGTATTGACAGAATTCCGGGGCGAGATCCATCAAATTCCTCCTATGTATTCTGCGCTAAAACAGCAGGGGCAGCCTCTGTATAAACTGGCGCGGCAGGGTGTTAGTGTCGAACGTGAGGCGCGTACAGTCTTTATCCATGAGCTGACACTGCAACAACGTACACCGCTTACCCTTGATCTGGATGTGCGCTGTAGTAAGGGTACATATATTCGCTCGCTGGTTGAGGATATTGGTGAGGCGCTGGGTTGTGGAGCTTATGTCTCTGCGTTGCGGCGTACTGAAGTATCTCCTTTTCAGTGTCTGCCTGTTTACACTCCGGAGTTTTTACAGCAAACGTCAGAGCAGGGTGGGTTGGCTGCACTGGATGAGCTGTTATTACCAATGGATAAGGCATTGCCCCATTTACCAGCTCTTGTTTTAGATACTTCCAGCATTCTGCGTCTGCAACAGGGGCAGAAATTATCTTTAAATCAGTTTTCCGAACAGCCACCTTGTGGGCTGGTTCGAACTTACACAGAAAGCAGTGTATTTGCTGGTTTAGCTGAAGTTACACCGCAGATGGTTAAAGCTAAGCGAATGCTTTCCGGCCTTTCTTTAAACTGATTAACCGCTAAACATCAGATATTGCTCAGTTTTTGAATTTGCAAATGTGACGGATTTACGGCAGATTGTTTCTCCTGATAGAAAACTACAAGGAGCGTTTTATGATCTGGCGTGTCACTGTTATTTCATGGGTGTTGGCTTTACTCGCCGGGTTAGTAGTTTATTTTTCAGGTGAACTGTTTCCTGTTATTAATCTGCGCGCTGAGCATGGCGTGAGGGTGTTGAACTGGTCTGAGCTGTTGGCGACTTTGCTGGCAATCACAGGCACACTGAGTTTTTGTGCCACGTTATTATATGAGTTTGTACTTTCCTCTGAAAATTAATACCCTATTAATACAGTTCATCAGTTAAATTGTTCCCTGCACTCCTGAGCGCCTCCCTCGACATAATCTTTCCTGTTATTTCTGTAACAACGTTAATTCAGCACAGGTGTGGTGAGTTCACATGTACTACTCATGTGACGGTTCTCACGCTTGTGGGATGGAAGCTTTTATACGGCTGATTGGTGTGTTTATTGACCGGAAAAATACTGTTCCACACTGTTGATTAGCGTTTGTTCGGGGTGTCAGGAGAATGAAATGTTCAATCGTGTGGTTTATCCGTGGTGGAAACAGATCTGTTTTTGGGGAGTATGGTTATTATTACTGGCACCGGGGTATTGTGCCGCTTTTGGAGCCTGGTTAATTGGCTCGATGTTGCCGGGTTATCATGATCCGGTAGATATTACACTGACGGTCATTATGGTCGTGACATTATTTTCTATCATGCTGGTTGCTGTTTACACTTCATGGCACTTTATTAAGGCTTCGCGTGGTTTTAGTCATTTAATGCTAAGTTTGCTGTTGGGTATATTGGTGATTCCTGTGGTATCAGCATTGGGCGCTATCTTTTCTTATGTACAATTGGCGTAAACCCTACCGGATGACGGATTATGCCAAACCTGCAACACCTCTTGTGCGATTTACCTGATGTTAACCTGGCTTTAAGTCGTGCACGTGATTTAGCGACAGAAATCAAGCTGGGTCATAGCGCTTTTCTGCAGCATACCGGTTTTCGTTCAGAAGCTGATTACAAACAGCAGTGTATGCGTGATGGGCAGATTATGTATCACGCGCATTTAGGGTTGAGCGATTGGCCGGAAACTGAGCGGGCACTACAATTCCTTGATCAGGAAATGCGTGCCTT
Organism: Thiolinea sp.; assembly: GCA_049614265.1. GTDB lineage: Bacteria > Pseudomonadota > Gammaproteobacteria > Thiotrichales > Thiotrichaceae > Thiolinea. The sequence continues at coordinate 4,850 of JBMZDK010000111.1, read as the reverse complement.
AGGGTATCAGATCGATCGCGTAGGGTTGGCGCTGGATCGTCGCATGGCTTTACCGGAAAAACTGCGCGCCCGGGCAGCAGCGGAAACCGGGCCAATGTTGGTGGATACGGGGCAATGGCAGCGGGTTGCGCAGTGTGCCTTAATCCAGCCACACATGGGTGATTTCATGATTGGGATGCCTGCTTCGGTGACAAATACCGCCTTAGCTTTGCAGGCAGGTGTTACCACCATTGGTAATTTATCCCAGTATTTTGCTTTTGAAACACCGAACTGGAATGCGCCGGATGTAACCGCTGTTGAGACTACGACGGCGATTGCATTACTGGGGTGCTTCAGAGGGCAGGGAGTGATGCTGCATTCTTATCTGGAGGATGGTTATGGTGCTTTGTTTCAGGATTGCCGTACCGTTGCTGGCTGGGCTTATCTGGAGCACTATATTGTCGAGGAGCTGCTGGGAGCGAAATTAAGTCATTGTATCGGGGGGCTGACTGCTGATCCGGTAAGACGGGCAGGATGGGTTTTTGCCCTTAACCATATTCATGGCGGTGAGCATATCGGGTCAATGATTTATGGCGATACCATCTCATTCAATGACGATTTTGAGCAAAACCGGGCACTGGTAAGCGAATATCTGTTATGGGATATATTAGCGCAATTGCATCAGCCCGGTGGTCATGCGGTTTTGCCATTGCCGGTAACAGAAGCAGTTCGTATACCTTCAGCAGAAGAAGTGTTCGATGCACAGCGACTGGGGCGCCGTATTGAACAAAGTGCACGTCGTATGTATCCCCATGTTGACTTCAGTGCGGCTGAAGCGTTTGCAGATGAGGTTAGCCGGGCAGGTAAAACGATTTTCCAGCGTGCTTTGGCTGGTCTGGAGAATGACGGCATTGATACTCGTGATGCTCTGCAGTTACTGTACTTCCTCAAGTTGCGTGGTTCCGACTGGTTTGAGCAGCGTTTTGGTTTTGTTGGGGAAAACTCCGTTGCTTCACAACAGCCTGGTGCTGAAGCGAATGATCATGTAGCCAGTCGTATGCTCACTGATATTTGCCGGATGACCCGTGACCTGGTGGCTGAGCATCAGGAGTTGTTCAGTAGTGAAATGGCACGGGAGAAATTATCGGGACAGCGTCTGTTATTGGCTTCAACCGATGTACATGAGCATGCTATTAGTGCACTTGCGGAGTTATTGCGATTGTCTGGTGCAGAGGTAATAAACCTTGGGGCCGAGCAGGATACAGTTCAGGTCGCTGCAGCATTAAAGCAATATATACCGGATGTCTTATTGCTAAGTACTCATAATGGCATGGCTTTGGAGTATGCTCGTCAGCTACATCAGTTAATGGTGGAGCATAACGATACAACACCGGTGCTGATGGGGGGTGTGCTGAATCAGAAATTTGAGGATCAGCAGTTACCAGTGCCGGTCGCAGAAGATATCCGTAAGCTGGGTTTCAGGGCGTTAGAGACGGTAGAAAGATTATTGTTGGATGCAGAGTAGCGGCATAAATCGTTGCGCCCATTCACAATGAAATGGGCGCTTCGTTTTGGCGTTTATTTTTCCAGGCGCAGGAAGTTGAGGCCGCCGAGATAAAACTCCTGATGACAGGCTGTTACTTTAAAACCAACCTCAATGACCTGTTTAACCAGTTGGCTCATGGGAATAAACATGGCCTGTGTGTTACCGGCGAGGTTCAGGTTTTGTGCCTTGAACATCGGGTAATGCGGGTGCGCCAGTAACTCTTTATCGGCTTCAACAGCCAGTTTTTCCATATCCAGAGATGGATTAGGCGTTACCAGAATAAAAGTCGATGATGGAGCCAATAGCCGGTAAATCGCAGACAGGGTTTTTACCGGATCATCCCAACTGTAGTAGCTGTTGATCGAGACACCACAGGTAAATTGCTCGCGTTGAACATCTTCGATTTTATGATGAATGACCTTCCAGTCTTCCTGGGAAAGCTGAGTTAATATCCAGCGGGCCTTTTCCACCATTTCCTGTGAATAATCGATGCCCACATAGCGATTGACTGCCGGGTTGTCTGCTAAAAAAGGTGCAATGCGGGCTGTACCGCAGCCAAAGTCTGCAACATTGCCTGCCAGCATTTGGGCGACAGTCCGGTAAACTTCCAGCTGTACCGATGGTAATACGGAAGCATGTGTTTCTGCGTAGTTATTCCAGATAGTTTCCTGATATGCAATGGTCATAATATTGACTCCTTAGTTATTTGATCCATTTAAAAAAGGCAGGGCGGGTGTTATCTACATCCCAGCCGGCACACATAAACGTGAGTTCGCTGCCAAAATTTTCGCCGATAGCATCGATTAATATGTCAATGCCAAATAGTTTCTTGTGGAATGCCAGGTCTTTGCGCCGCATAATCATGACGACGTAGTCAACCTGACTGGATTTGGCGATTTCGTAAAAGGCCTGATAATATTTTTTTAACAGGCTGCAATCGCCGTCACGGATAATAAAGCGCCCGATTTCCATCAGTTGTTTACCTTCTTCCCGGTATTGCTTAACTAATGGCGGGAACAGCTTGTCTTCCGGCAAGCCGATTTCACTGTCCAGCACCAGTCGTGCAGTACTGTTGATGCGCCCTTGCTTGTCCTCAGCAAAAATAATGTGTGAGTGACGATCAAAAGGGTCGTAGCCTGCCATCTCAATATTTGCGTAGCGTTTACGGTATTCTTCCCGCCGGAAAGACATGACACGTTCCAGTTGTTCGCCGGTACTGACGAAACGTAATGGCCTTGGGATATAGGCGTAGTCGTGGTTAATGTTTTGCATAATGTATCCTCATACAGTCTTTAACAGAGGTGTGGTATGCAGCCCTGGGAATGCAATCAGTCCCTGTGATTGCGTCGTGGCTGACGAGGAGTACTTTAAGAAAACAAGGAATTCAGGACGGTGAGCTATTTACAAAATGAGTGCTGTATCTTTAACGTTATAGTTACGTAACTTTTATAATTTCAAATGGAAATTTTTCACAGTTTCTTTAGTAACTTTGATTTGTATTTTTTGTTACTTAAAGAGAGTGTGGAAGGGTAAAGCTCTGCTGCATGAGCTATTTGGTATGATGTTTTGCTAAATCCCTGAACGCATTCAGGTTTGGGTGGCTGAAAAATTGTGCCATTCTGTCTGATTGCTGTGCTTGGTTCCGGAGGTCATTTTGAGCAATTGCTTTTTCTCAGGATTGTACCCGCCACGCTCCAATGCTAAACACCACTAAAGCAAGCCAAATGAAACAGAAACTAATGAATTGTTGAGTGGAAAATGGTTCATCCAGCCAGTAAACACCGGTGAAAAACTGGATAGTTGGGTTGATGTACATAAGGAAGCCCACTGTGCTGAGGGTGAGCTTTTTCATTGCGGCAGCAAACAGCCAGAAGGGAATAACGGTCAGTGCGCCGGAGAAAATCAGTAAGCCGGTGACAGGCAGGCCTGCGGAAAGAAATTGACTCTGGCTTTGCCAGGATAGCCACAGACAATACAGCAGGGCAAAAGGGAGTAACAGGCCGGTTTCTACCATCAATCCGGTGAGCGGGTCGGTGTTGATCTGTTTACGTACCAGTCCGTAGCAGCCAAAGCTACAGGCTAATACCAGAGAAACCCATGGCAAAGTGCCAAGGCTACCTATCTGCCACAACACACCACAAACTGCGAGTACACAGGCAATAATACGGTATTTATCAAGGCGCTCTTTTAGAATAACCGCTGCCAGAAACACGCTGACGAGTGGGGTAATAAAATAACCAAAACTACTTTCCAGAACTCTTCCATTTCCTACTGCCCAGATAAATACCAGCCAGTTGATAGTAATCAGTGCTGCTGCTAATAACATGGTTTGTCGTGTAACTTTGGATTGCCAGGCAGTTCTTAACCGTTTTGTTCTTTTTAGCAGCAGGATAATCGTGGAAATAAATAGAAACGACCAGCATATCCGGTGTGCCAGCACTTCTGGTGGTGAGACGGCGGATAAATGATAAAAGTACAGTGGAAAGAAGCCCCAGAGGGTATAAGCACCAAGACCATAAATCAGGCCGGTTTTTTGCGGTGTGGGCATAGGCTGGGCATGAAAAAGCCGACAGCCTAACCGTTATCGTTATGAGGGTAAAGTTGGTGATAAATGATGCTGAAATTCAGTGACTGTCACCAAGGTCATCTTCCAAATGGCGTACATCCTTACCTTCCACCAGATACACCACATATTCACAAATGTTTTTGCAATGGTCACCAATCCGCTCCAGTGAACGTGCGCACCAGGTAACGTTCAGGCTTGGTTTGATGTTGCGGGTATCTTCCATCATATGCGTCAGCAGCTTACGTGACAGATCATCGAATTCATGATCAATGCGTTCATCGCTTTGTGCCACTTCCCGTGATTGATCCGGATCCATCCGTGCCATCGCATCCAGTGTCGCGCTTAACATTTCCTGCACGTGTTTACATAAGTGGCGTAATGAGGAATGTAATTTACCATCGTTTAAGTCGGCATTTTTGACCGAGTAACGCGCAATTTTCTGGGCCTCATCTCCAATGCGCTCCAGATCGGTAATCGATTTAATAATAGCAATGATCAGGCGCAGGTCACTGGCAGCAGGCTGACGACGGGCGATGATTTGCGCGCACTGTTCGTCAATAGTGACCTCCAGCCGATTAACTTTGTAGTCGCTGCCAATCACCAGTTCACCGGCAGCGGTATCATGCTCAATAAGTGATTTCAGCGCTTTGGCCAGCTGATTTTCTACCAGGCCACCCATCTGCAGCAGCAGATTTCTGACTTCTTCCAGCTCGTGATTGTATTGCTGTGATGTGTGTTGTCCGATTTCCATGTTTATAC
>JBMZDK010000110.1:0-12630 GCA_049614265.1 Thiolinea sp. | reverse complement strand
TGGGGATGGCTGATATTGCCGAAGTGCTTTACAACGATTTCATGTCACATAACCCGCAAAACCCGTCCTGGGCTAATCGTGATCGTTTTGTGATGTCTAACGGTCATGCTTCCATGCTGCCATATTCCGTTTTGCATTTGACTGGTTATGATTTGCCAATGGAGGAGATCAGGAATTTCCGCCAGCTACATTCAAAAACGCCGGGCCATCCTGAGTATGGCTATGCGCCGGGCATAGAGACGACAACCGGGCCGCTGGGACAGGGATTGAGTAATGCTGTTGGTATGGCATTGGCGGAAAAAGTACTGGCAGCTCAGTTTAATAAGGCGAGCCACGACATTATCGATCACTTTACTTATGTCTTCCTGGGTGATGGCTGTCTGATGGAAGGGATTTCACACGAAGTCTGTTCACTGGCAGGAACACTGAAGTTGGGTAAGCTGATTTGTTTCTACGATGATAATGGAATCTCGATTGATGGTGATGTTGTTGGCTGGTTTGCGGACGATACGCCGAAACGTTTTGAGGCGTATGGCTGGCAGGTGGTTGCCGATGTTGACGGCCATGATGCTGATGCGATCCATGCTGCCGTGGAACAGGCTCAGGGCAACACAGATCAGCCAACCCTGATTTGTTGTAAAACAGTGATTGGTAAAGGCGCGCCAAATAAAGCAGGAGGACATGATGTTCATGGTGCTCCGTTGGGTGCGGATGAAATTGCAGCAACACGTGAGAATATTGGTTGGTCGCATGAGCCATTTGTGATTCCGGATGATATTTATGCCGGTTGGGATGGCAAAGAAAAAGGCGCAGCAGCGGAAGCAGCCTGGAATGAGAAAATGGCTGCATATACCGCAGCATATCCGGCTGAGGCAGCTGAGCTGGAACGTCGCTTAGCAGGTGATTTGCCTGCGGACTGGTCAGCGAAAGCTGATGCAGCGATTGCGGCAATTATTGAAAAAGCTGAGTCACCGGCAACGCGGGTTTGCTCGAAGAATGCGCTGAATGGCTTTGCACCCATGCTGCCGGAATTTTTGGGTGGCTCGGCGGATCTGACGCCGTCGAATAATACTTTCCATAATACCAGCGTTGGGATTAATTCCATGCATGGTGCGGAGCAGGATTTTACCGGTAATTACCTGTCCTACGGTGTGCGTGAATTTGGTATGAGTGCGATTATGAATGGGATTGCGCTCCACGGTGGCTTTATTCCGTATGGTGCCACTTTCCTGATGTTCTCAGAGTATGCGCGGAATGCGTTGCGTATGGCATCTCTGATGAAGATCCGTAATATCTTTGTTTACACCCATGATTCGATTGGCTTGGGTGAAGATGGTCCAACACACCAGGGGGTGGAGCAAACAGCCACTTTGCGTATGATTCCGCATATGTCGGTCTGGCGGCCCTGTGATGGTGTTGAGACTGCTGTTGCCTGGCGTGCTGCAATTGAAAAAACCAATGGCCCGAGTTGCCTGGTGCTGACCCGCCAGGGTTTGCCATTCCAGCAACGTACAGATGCGCAGGTGGCTGATATTAGCCGTGGCGGTTATATCCTGAAAGATTGCGTTGGTACGCCGGATGCTATCATTATTGCAACTGGTTCCGAGGTGAAACTGGCGATGGGGGCGGCGGAGCAAATGAATGATCGCAATATCCGTGTTGTTTCTATGCCTTCGGTGGATACTTTTGCGGCGCAGGATGCTGAATACCGTGAGGCGGTTTTACCGGCCGCTGTTACGGCACGGGTAGCAGTTGAAGCCGGTGTCTCCAATGGCTGGTATCAGTATGTTGGTCTGGATGGTAAAGTAGTCGGGTTGGACACTTTTGGTGAGTCGGCACCTGCTAATCAGCTGTTTGAGCATTTTGGTTTCACGGTAGATAACGTGGTAGCCGCAGTAAACGACGTTTTATAATAATACAAATATGTAATCCCATTATCCTGCTAACTGGCTGGTTAGCAGGATATTAACCACAGTATGCATGCAATAGTTTTAAGGAATACAGATACTGCAGTCTTTTAGCGAAGTTGGGCTGCGTATATAAAAGCTATTGGCAGCTGTTTTGGGATTTGCCTGATAAGGGAGTCTTATGATGGCTATTAAAGTCGGTATTAATGGATTTGGCCGTGTGGGCCGGATGGTATTTCGTGCGATTGTTAATGAGTTTGCTGATGACTTTGAAGTGGTCGGTATTAATGATTTGCTGGAGGGTGAATACCTCGCTTACATGCTGAAGTATGACTCAGTGCATGGTCGGTTTAACGGTGATATCCGTGTGGATGATGACCGGATGATCGTGAATGGACAGCGGATTTGTCTGAGCAATGAGCGTGATCCGGCGGAAATTAACTGGCGTGAGTCTGGCGCAGAATTAATTTTTGAGTGCACTGGTTTCTTTCGTACCGAAGAAGGTTGTCAAAAGCATTTAGACGCCGGTGCGGCAAAAGTTGTGATCTCTGCGCCTTCAAAAGATGCTACGCCTATGTTTGTGTATGGTGTGAATCACCAAACTTATAACGGACAGGCAATTACTTCAGCAGCTTCCTGTACCACTAACTGCCTGGCACCGGTGGCTAAGGTGTTGAATGATAAGTGGGGCATTAAACGTGCACTGATGACCACGGTGCACGCAACCACTACAACACAGCGTACTGTGGACGGGCCATCGCGCAAAGACTGGCGACGGGGACGTGGCCTGCTGGAGAATATTATACCGACATCTACCGGAGCCGCTAAAGCGGTGGGTGTGGTCTTGCCGGAATTAAGAGGAAAAATGACAGGCATGGCTTTCCGGGTGCCAACTTCGGATGTGTCTGTGGTTGACCTTACCGTGGAGCTGGAAAAAGATGCATCTTACGATGAGGTGTGCCATGCGATGAAGGAAGCGTCAGCTGCACCGGGGATTGGTGAAACGCTGGCGTATACTGAAGATGAAGTCGTAGCCACAGACTTTCGGGGCAACCCTTACTCCTGTGTGTTTGATGCCGATGCCGGGATTGCTCTGGATGGGACGTTTATGAAGCTGGTAGCCTGGTATGACAATGAGTATGGTTATGCCTGTAATATGCTGCGGTTTGGACGCTATATTTCAACAGATTAATCCATCAGTTGTTTTTGAAGTGTTGATTGCCCTTATATTCTCGTGTGTCGGGAGTGAATATTGTTATTACTGCCGATATGCTGTTCTCAGTAACCACATTTCAGCTGTTTAATTCGCTTAGGGCATAGGATTGAAGCAGCAATATGCTTGCTGATTGTTGCAGGCGTACTTAGTGCCATCAGATTAATCAGTTAAATATCGCAGCCGCATGTAGCAACAGTTGTCGGTTTCTTTAGCCGCTTTTCCTTTAGCTAAATCGGATTGTTCTGTTGAAAATCTTGCCATGCAGGCTGTCACTATTTACCTGATTGATTTTTAATTTTAGGGAGGTGGGCAATGTCCATCATTAAAATGACTGATCTCGACCTCGCGGGAAAGCGTGTCATGATTCGGGAAGATCTTAATGTGCCGGTGAAAGAGGGGAAAGTCACTTCTGATGCCCGGATTCGGGCGTCTTTGCCAACGATTAAACAGGCTATTTCAGCAGGTGCAAAAGTAATGCTGATGTCACATTTGGGACGTCCAACGGAAGGTGAACCTGCAGCTGAGTTTTCGTTGGCTCCGGTAGCAGAGCACCTGGCTGGTTTGCTCGGTCAGGAGGTGAAACTGGTCAGTGATTATCTGGATGCGGCACCAGAGATTGCTAACGGTGAAGTCGTGTTGCTGGAAAATGTGCGTTTTAATGCCGGTGAGAAAAAGAATGATGAAGCATTGGCGAGGCAATATGCCGCATTATGCGATGTTTATGTCATGGATGCGTTTGGCACAGCTCACCGCGCTCAGGCGTCCACACATGGTGCCGGTCAATATGCACCGGTTGCCTGTGCCGGGCCATTGCTGGCCGGTGAGTTAGATGCGCTGGGTAAGGCGCTGGATAATCCGGCGCGACCGTTAGTGGCGCTGGTTGGTGGTTCTAAGGTGTCGACTAAGTTAACCGTGCTGGAGTCTTTATCCAAAGTGGTTGATCAGCTGATTGTCGGTGGGGGGATTGCGAATACCTTTGTCGCAGCAGAGGGGCATAATGTTGGTAAGTCCTTGTATGAAGCGGATCTGGTGAACACCTGCAAAACACTGACTGCCAATGCTAAAGCGCGGGGTGGTGATATTCCGGTGCCTACTGATGTCGTTTGTGGGAAGGAATTTGCAGCGGATGCAGTAGCAACAACGATGGCAGTGGCTGACGTTGCGGATGACGATATGATTTTTGATATTGGCCCGGATAGTGCTGCGGCACTGGCTGAGGTGATTAAGAATGCGGGAACGATCGTCTGGAATGGCCCGGTAGGTGTCTTTGAGTTTGATCAGTTTGGTGAGGGAACCAAAGCGATTTCTATGGCAATTGCTGAGTCAGCCGGTTTTTCTGTGGCTGGCGGGGGGGATACGCTGGCGGCAGTCGATAAGTATGGTATTGCAGATAAGGTTTCCTATATTTCCACCGGGGGCGGGGCTTTTCTGGAGTTTCTGGAGGGTAAGAAGTTACCGGCAGTTGCTATGCTGGAGGCTCGTGCCCAATGAGAAGAACAAAAATTGTCGCTACCATGGGGCCAGCCACCAATACGCCTGAATCCATTGAAGCATTAGTGCGTGCCGGTGTGGATGTGGTTCGCCTGAATTTCTCGCATGGCACGTTGGAAGAGCATGCGGCGCGTGCGCAAATGGTGCGTGATGCGGCGCACAAGGTTGGACGTACTGTTGGGATTTTGGGTGACTTGCAGGGGCCGAAACTGCGTATTGCCAGTTTTAAGGCAGGCAAAATTCAACTGTCACCGGGTGATGAGTTCACGCTTGACCCCGATTGGGATGATCAGGCTGGCGACAATACGCGGGTTGGGCTGGGGTATAAAGAACTGGCGGATGATGTCGCGGCCGGTGACGAGCTTTGGCTGGATGATGGCCGTATGGTTTTGTCGGTAACAGCGGTTGAAGGTCGGGCGATTCACACCAGAGCGGTTAATGCGGGTGTGCTGTCGAATAATAAAGGTCTGAACCGGCGCGGTGGTGGTTTATCGGCTCCGGCGCTGACCGAGAAAGATCGCGAAGATATCCGGATTGCTGCTGAAATTAATGTCGATTTTCTGGCGGTTTCATTTCCGCGTTGTGCGGATGATATGCATCTGGCGCGACGATTGCTGGAAGAGGCTGGCGGCCATGCATCAATGGTGGCTAAGGTTGAGCGTGCTGAGGCCGTTGAACAGCCGGTGATGGATGAAATTATTCTGGCCTCTGATGTAATTATGGTGGCACGGGGGGATCTTGGCGTCGAGATTGGTGATGCGAAATTGCCTCTGGCACAAAAAAGCCTGATCAAGCGTTCCAGAGAGCTGAATCGTGCAGTAATCACGGCAACGCAGATGATGGAAACCATGATTACCAACACCATTCCTACCCGCGCTGAGGTATTTGATGTTGCCAATGCGGTGCTGGATGGTACTGATGCGGTTATGTTGTCTGGTGAGACAGCAGTTGGTAATCACCCTGACCGGGTGGTCGAAATTATGGCTGGTTTGTGCGAGGAAGCTGAGAGGGCGATTGTGGTACGGCACTCGGATCATCGCATCGAAGAGCGTTTTCTGCGTATTGATGAAGGTATTGCGATGGCAACGATGTACGCCGCTAACCACATGGGTGTACGGGCGATTGCCGCATTGACAGAGTCAGGCGCAACGCCGCTATGGATGTCGCGTATCAGTTCGGGGATTCCGATTTACGCACTGACTTCAAACGAAGAAGCGAGCCGCCGGGTCAGTGTTTATCGTGGTGTTTACCCGGTGATGCAGGATGACCTGACTGGTTCTGATCCTAAGCTGGCAAATCGTGAGGCGGTGGAGCTGCTGATCAGCGAGGGGGTGGTTGACCCCGGTGATTTGGTGGTGATTACCAAGGGTGATTTGATGGGCATTGAAGGCCACACAAATCAGTTGAAGATACTGCGGGTTGGTGAGCACCATAAGGGGTGATGCTGTTGTGTGCGCATACTTATAGCTTTTATTATGGCTAATCTCTAACTGTAACCAATCAGGTGATCGATATGGATATGACCGACGAACAACTCTTGCGCTATAGCCGTCAGATTATGCTGCCGCAGATTGATATGGCCGGACAGGAACGTTTGCTTGACGCTAAGGTTCTTGTGGTTGGTGTCGGTGGTCTGGGGTCACCGGTTGCGATGTATCTGGCAGCCAGTGGTGTGGGTAAGCTGGTACTCACTGATCCTGATGTGGTTGATCTGACAAATCTGCAGCGTCAAATAGTCCATTCCACTGACACGGTGGGGGCGCTGAAGGTTGAATCAGCAGCCCGGCGGCTGGAACAAATTAATCCTGACATTGAGGTGGTTTGTTTGCCCGAAGCGCTGGGCAAGACTGCGCTGTTAGAGACAGTTCAGGATGTTGATGTGGTAGTGGATTGTACTGATAATCTGGAATCACGTTTTGCAGTGAACCGGGCTTGTGTACAGGCAGTAAAACCACTGGTGTCTGCTGCGGCGATCCGCTGGGAAGGACAAATTTCTGTGTTCCACCCCGGTGAGACCGATAGCCCCTGTTACCAGTGTTTTTATGGTGATGTGACCAGTGTGCCACAGACCTGTAGTGAGAATGGTGTTATCGGCCCACTGCTGGGTATTCTGGGCAGCATGCAGGCGCTGGAAGTATTGAAGCTGCTCACCGGACAGGGTGATGCTTTGATCGGGCGTGTGTTGTTATTTGACTCATTAGGCATGGAGTGGACGCCGATTCGTTTAGCGAAGCGTCCGGCATGTGCGGTTTGTGGTAACGGCTAATGACACTTTCGGGCTATTATTCCGGCACTCCTCAGGTGTTAAGGAAATTATAACTATATGGACAGGGAAATAGCTCCGGCAGCTTTAGCCATTGATAAGCTGTGTGGTGATATTGGTCAGGAACGTGCAGTCAGAGTGCTGGAATTCGCATTGCCGCGAATCGTTGGCTTTGAACGCGATATCAGGGAATTTATCAGCGCCGGGAACCATGCTGCTGCTGCAGATTGCGCGCACCGGGCAATCAGCTCAGTTCGGGCTTATGGGACGGTACGTTTGGAGACGTTATTGCGTGAAGCCAGCGCTGAGGACTGTGATTTTAAACGGTTACAGCCTGAATTATCAGAGGAGTTCGCCCTGGTGATTGATTTTGTAGATTCCTGGTTAAGGACGAACTCCAAACTCTGATAGCGCGGATTAAATTGATGCGAAAGCTTCAGGCGCTTTGTTGTCGGTATTACAAGGGACTTCTAAAGAGGTGCCGTTTTCAAAACTCAGGCGGCAAGTGCCCTGAGCAACCATCTGATTGTCTATAATAACCGGCAGATTACGGGTGCTGGTGATTCCGGTATTTTTATCTGTCGTAGCAGTGTTAGCCACACTAACTGTGCTTATGGCAACTAAAGCAGCGGCGATAATTAACTTGTACATGATGAGCCTTCTTAAATATGTTGTCTGAGGTATCAGTTACCACTATTAATTAATGCGTCTTAGCCCTGATAACTGATAATGCTAAGTCGTGCTGGTTGTTTTTTAGGTTCACTATGTGGTGATAAATTTTCGCCTTAATTTGTGATGCTTGCCCTGTATCCATGGCTGGGGTTTAATGTGCGCCTGTTTCAACCATACTGTTTGCTCAGTTCATGATTCCGGTTTGAGGACCTCAGTGAAGCCATGCTCGTTTTTTCTAATTTAACCCTGCGTCGTGGCCCCAGAGCATTGCTGGAGTCAGCTTCTTTTAGTATTCATCCCGGCCAAAAAGCCGGTTTAACCGGTGCGAATGGCGTTGGCAAATCCAGCTTGTTCGCATTAATTCGTGGTGAATTGGCACCGGATGTCGGTGATTTCAGTATGCCGCCCGCCTGGGTGCTGGCTCATGTGAAGCAGGAAACCCCATCGAGTGAACAAAGTGCATTGTCTTATGCATTAGAGGGTGACATTGAGTATGTCAGCCTGCAGGAGCAGATTAGTGTGGCGGAAGGAGCTTTGCTCGGTGAGCTGCATGCAAAATTAGATGCCATTGATGGTTATACGGCGGAAAGCCGGGCTGCTACGTTATTACACGGGTTGGGCTTTAAGGCAGATGAGATTGAGCGGCCGGTGAGTAGCTTTTCCGGTGGCTGGCGGATGCGTCTGAATCTGGCGCAGGCGCTGATGTGTCGCTCAGACTTACTGCTACTGGATGAGCCAACCAACCACCTGGATTTGGATGCTGTAATATGGTTGCAGGACTGGCTGAAATCCTATCGTGGCACATTGTTGCTGATTTCACATGACCGTGAGTTTCTGGATGCCATTTGTGGCCATATCGCCCATATCGAAATGGGTGGCCTGACACTTTATACCGGCAATTATTCGACCTTTGAAGTGACCCGTGCGGAACGGTTGGCACAACAACAATCCGCCTATCAAAAACAACAGGCTGAAATTGCGCATATCCAGAAGTATGTCGATCGCTTCCGGGCGCAAGCCACTAAAGCCCGTCAGGCACAGAGCCGGATTAAAGCGCTGGAACGTATGGAGAAGATTGCTCCGGCGCACGTGGATTCCCAGTTTAACTTTAGCTTTCGTCAACCGGAAAAAATGCCGCAGCGCCTGTTGAATATGGAAGCTGTCAGCGTTGGTTATGGCGAAATGACGATTGTTGCCGGTGTGCGACTGCAGATCTTACCCGGTGAACGGATTGGACTCATTGGCCCAAACGGGGCCGGTAAGTCAACGCTGATTAAATTCCTTGCCGGTGAGTTAACTGCGCAAAGTGGTGAATGCTGGCAGGCTCAGGATTTGAAAATTGGCTACTTTGCTCAGCACCAGTTGGAACAGCTCGATCCGGCAGATACAGCACTACAACATTTGCGGGCGTTGGATAAGCAGGCCCGGGAACAAGATCTGAGGAATTTCCTCGGTGGTTTTGGCTTTCATGGCGTCAGGGTTGATGAGCCGGTTAAGCCATTTTCCGGTGGGGAAAAGGCACGGTTGGCATTGGCGTTGCTTATCTATCAGAAACCTAATCTGCTGTTACTGGATGAACCGACTAACCACCTTGATCTGGAAATGCGACTGGCGCTAAGTATGGCACTGCAGGCGTTTGAGGGGGCGATGGTGATTGTGTCGCATGACCGGCACATGTTGAAGACCGTGACGGATACCTTACTGCTGGTGGATAGTGGTCGGGTAGATGAGTTTGATGGTGACCTGGATGATTACGCGGCTTGGTTGCAGAACCGGTTTAAAAATGCGGCGAAGTCATCACCCGGCAGACCGGTTTCAGAAGCAGCAGAAAACGGGCAGGCTGATACAACGAAGCAGGCTCCGCTGAGTGCCAGTGAACGCAAAGATCAGCGTCGCGAAGCCGCAGAGAGGCGTAAGCAGTTACAACCGCTGAAAAAACAGGTGGATAAACTGGAACAGCAGATGCAGCAATTGGAACAGCGCCGTACTGAATTAGAAACGGAGTTGGCTGACCCGGATATATATGCAGAAGCGAATAAAGAAAAGCTGAAAGCCTTGCTGCTGGAGCAGGGCGAAGTGGAGAACAAGCTGGAGGAGACTGAAATGGCCTGGATGGAGAAAAGTGAGGAGTATGAGGATTTGGCCGGAGGTTAGTTTGAGGTGATACAGCGTTCTGTACGTACCAGAACCAATTTTGTAGTTGCCATTCACCGGTTCTTAACGCCATACTACTGAAGCGGGGATTTAATGGTGGATTTTCACCAGATTTTTCATTAACTCATCACCATATCAGGCGTACATAAATCAATCAGCTAAACGCCTTCGGTATTCATCGGTAAAATTTTTGCCGGTTATTGGTGTGTTATGTGGCAAGCACATTTCACGATGAGATTATCCCCCTATGCGGCATTTTAATGCCATTCTACTGCACGATAGAACGAATTCACGGGTGATTAATATGATTAAAAATACATCGCTAGCGTCTCAGCGTTCAGGTATGCCCCTGTCACATGCCCGGTGCTTTCAGCAAGTTGCCAATAACCTGAACTGTATGATTGCATCCCGGTCGGTTGGAATCTATGCGACAGAGCTGATCCTGGAAAACTATGCCTCGAAAGGGTTCCACGTTAAAACAAAGTCCTGCAACTGGGGGCCGATGGCAGGTTTTGTGCTGAGTGACCCCAGGTTTAGTAAAAAAGGCGAAAAAGGGGTTGGTTCGCAGCGTAAAGCAACGCATAAAGCGCTGTCACATGGCGCGAATGAGATACCAGTCTACATTACCGACAGACGGCGTAAGGAACTGGAGGCTATGGGCTGCATGACGCGTGCCGGCGGTAATATCAATGCGATGATATATTCTGCGCAGCCGCGTGGCGGTAATGCGATGCGTTTCGTGCTGCAGCGCAAAATGGATGCGCCGGGGGCGCGGGGTTTGCAGATGTGGGCGGTTTGTTATGATCGTGGTGAAACTGCTATGCCGGGTTCACTCTCAGCACCAACATCGCCCGGCGTCAAAGGTGAGTTGCTTCCGGTAATGGCTCTGGTTGATCCTGATTGCGATTCATCCATTCGGGGTACTTATCGTTCAGCAATGACAGGGGACTATGATTTGTGGGGCATTTGGCCAGCAGCTTCTCAGTACAGTCCGCGTGGTCTGGATCGCCGTCCTGTCCCGGAATCGGATCGTCGCCCACATTCGTATCAAACATTCTCCAAGCACGAAGATCCGAATCTGGGCAATATCACCGCCCGTGGAATTCAGGTGAAGGATCGGTTAAACGCAGCTATTCGTTCAGCAGGGTATACCGGTGGCAATATGGTTCACCATAGCGATGAGACCGGACGCCCTCAGGTTTTTGAAGTTGAAATGGAATTCATTGCCTTTATTCCGGGCGAGGATGGCCGGGCCAGATTTGTGGAAACAATGACGGATTATCGTGCTCTGGTGGGTGAGTGCATTCGTGACTATTCTATTAGCCTGAATGGATCCTGGCACAGAGCTTTGGGTTTTGGTGCTTCACAGGGTGGTAACTATGAGTGGCCCTGACCGTTGATTGTCGGAGCAAAGCAGGTGGTTTGAGTCGTGTTTACGATAACTATTTCGGTATCTTATTTGATTGTCCCGACTCTAATAGCTGCCTTTCCCGAACAAATGTATAAAGCCCGGTAGTAATGATAACGGCTGCGCCAAGCAGGCTCAGCCTGTCCAGCTGTTCGCCAAAAATAAGCATTCCTGTAATCATCGAAAACAGCAGGCGTGTATATCGGAAGGGTGCCACCACAGCAGCATCTCCAACCCGCATCGCTGCGACAATCGCATAGTAACCTGCGATGCCAAAGATGATGGCACCGGCAAATAAAACGCTCTGCTGAGCGGACACCGCGATAAGTGTATCCGGGGTCACTATCAGTAACAATGCGGCAATCAAAGTAGCCGCCAGAAACGCCTGAAATGAGATGATGGAGGAGCTGATCTGATCAGGAATAATGCGCGTTATTAAATCCCGGGTCACGGTGCCCAGAACCGCGATGATTACCCATAATATTGAGGGATCAAATGTGCCAACGCCGGGTTTAATAATCAGCATGACACCGATAAAACCAATCGCAATGGCTAGCCATCTGCGCCAGCCAACCTGTTCACCCAGGAACAGGGCTGCGCCCATGGTCAGTGCCAATGGGGTTACCTGAAATACTGCGGCGACGGTTGGAAGTGGAACCAGTGAGAGTGCTTTGATAAAGGCAACTGAAGCGATTGCTTCGCCCAACATGCGTAGCAGGGTGATACGCGTCCAGATGTGTGGACTAAAGAGTTTATGGCCTTTTCTGAGGCTGATTGCAGCAAAAAACAGCGTGCCGAATATACCGGAAGTGATCAGTATCTGGTTAGTTGAGAAGGTGCCGGATAAGTGCTTAAAAAACGCGTCTTCCAGTGTAAAGCCCGCCATAGCGCAGAGCATTAGCAGTATGCCGTTGCGATTATTCATACGACGTGATTCCGCATGAGTGTCCCCTGTTTGCTGCAGCCGTTTGAGTATAACCGGTTGAATGGTGGGAGGATGATACGTGACCAAAGGGCGAGACGCTAGCACATCAACTCTTCGCATTTTGCCCATTAATATTACGCAGTGCGGCAACAGTTTTTAGGTATCTACAGCGGTCTGGTTAACAGGGCAGAGACTACAAATTTATGAGAACTATTGCGCACGTACTGGTGAGCCGTGAGTGAGTTGGTTGATTAACAAGGCCTGGCTATTTCCAGGGAGCAGTGTTTGAAGGAAATTCACTATGCATATTTTGAATATTTGCTATTCTTTTTAGATTCTTAAATTCCAAATTAATACCTGATACCGTGTTGAGCTAAGCCTAAACCAGAATCACATTTTAAATATCGAGGAGATAGAGCAATGAGCAATCCGGTAATCGCTGATAATAAACCCAAGGCGGTTAGTCTGAAAAAAGGTGAGGAGTATTACTTCTGCGCCTGCGGTAAGTCTGCTAACCAGCCGTTTTGTGATGGTTCGCATGCCGGTACTGAATTCAAACCGAAAGCTTTTACCGCTGGGGAAGATGGTGAGGCT
>JBMZDK010000109.1:0-12696 GCA_049614265.1 Thiolinea sp. | reverse complement strand
CCCAATGCTATTGTGATTGTGATTACTAATCCTCTGGATGAAATGACGCTGGAGATGTTGCGTGTTACCGGTTTTCCACGCAATCGGGTATTAGGCATGGCAGGCACACTGGATACCAGCCGGTTTCGCACTGCTCTGGCCTTAGCAGCCGGTGTTGAAGTGCGTGATGTGGAGGCACTGACTCTGGGATCTCATGGTGATGAGATGGCCCCGATTGTGTCTCATTCACGGATTAAGGGGCGTTCGCTGGATGCATGGCTGAATGCGGAACAGGTTGAACAATGTGTACAGGATGCCATTACCGGCGGTGGACAGGTTGTTGCGCTGAAAAAAACCGGTTCGGCGACGATTGCACCGGCCCATGCCTGTATTGAGGTCATTGATCATATTCGCGGCGCGCGGCTGGGTACAGTGCCGGTTTCAGTGATGTTAAATGGCGAATATGGCATTGAGGGTGTAGTGCTGGGCGTGCCTTGCCATTTAGGGCAGTCTGGTTTAATTACAGTGGAAGAGCTGCCATTACCAGAGCACGAACTGATTCAGTTACAACAGGCAGCAATCGCAATTAAGGCCCGGCTAAGTAGCGGTAGTGCCTGATGAAAACATCAACGCCCCTGCCATCAAACCTGCGCACAGAAACCACCATCGACTCCGGCATTGAAATCAGCACGGTTTTTAGTGGTGGGCGTTTTGAAGAAGTTGGCAGTTATTCACGGGTAAAACGGGTTGGGCCATTTGTTTACGTAGCGGGTACAACAGCAATTGAGCCAAGCGGCCAACTACATACACCGGGTGATACTTATGCGCAGACGATTTATATATTGCGCCGGATTGAAGAGGCTTTGGCCGAGGTCGGTGCTGAATTGCGGCACGTTGTACGTACGACGGTTTATTTAACGGATATGGCAGCAGGTGGCAGTGATTTTGTACGGGCGCACGGTGAGGTATTTCGCGGAATTAATCCGGTGACGGCAGGCGTCGAAGCAGGCCTGACAACGCCAGGGATGATGGTGGAAATTGCTGTAGACGCAGTGATCGTGGAAGCACTTTAAAATACCAGTATTATCATGACTCAACGGCCAACCAACTAAGCGCAATGTCATCCCCTGCCCTCTTTTCTGGAAGAACGGGTGTTTAATCTACCGACAAAGCGCCTTGAAAAGGTAAACTCACAGATAAACAACACACTACCCCTGAGGGAAACACCATGCTTGAAGGCATTCGTATTATTGAGTTTGAAGGCCTGGGGCCTGGGCCATTTGCCGGTATGATGCTGGCAGATATGGGGGCAGATGTTATCGTCGTACACCGTAAAGAGCCTGCAATAAAGGGGATGCCGGAACGCAATATTCTGGATCGGGGCAAGCGTTCAGTCATCCTGAATCCCAAAATTACAACAGAACAGGCGCAGATCAAAAAACTGGTGGCTTCAGCCGATGGTTTGATCGAGGGTTTCCGGCCAGGTGTAATGGAGCGTTTGGGCTTAGGCCCGGAAGTCTTACAACAGGAGAATCCGCGACTTGTTTACGGCCGGATGACCGGATGGGGACAGGACGGGCCACAATCACGCCGGGCCGGACATGATTTAAACTATATCGCACTATCCGGCGCCTTATGGTACACCTCCCCTCCGGACACAGCCCCCTTCCCGCCTCCGACGCTGGTCGGGGATATTGGCGGAGGAGCCATGTACCTCGTAGCCGGGATGTTAGCTGGCTTGCTACGTGCTCAACGCACCGGTAAAGGCACTGTTGTTGATGCGGCTATTGTTGATGGCTCCGCACACATGATGAATCTGTTAATGTCTATGCAGGCAGCAGAAATGTTTCGCACCCAACGCGGACAAAGCTTACTCGATGGCCCACACTGGAGCCGTTGTTATGCCTGTGCTGACGGCTGCTGGTTATCAGTACAATGCCTTGAACCGCAGTTTTATCACATTTTCCTGGAAAAACTGGGCCTACATTCTGATGAAGACTTTCAGCAACAACATAATATGCAGCTGTGGCCAGCATTATCAGAACGCCTGACAGCATTATTTGCCAGCAAACCCGCTGCCTACTGGGAGGGTGTTTTTGCTGATACAGACGCCTGTGTTATGTCAGTTCTCAGCCCGAAACAAGCTGCTGAACATCAACATATGGCAGCACGAGGCACCTGGGTACAGGAGAATGGCCCTCTTCAGGCCAGAGCAGCCCCACGCTTTGATGGCAAAGTACCGGATGATCCTGCCGATAGTCCATTGCGGGGAGAACACACGACTGAAATTCTGGAAGAGCTGGACAGCAACGCTTCGCGCTTATGAACTAACCGGGTTGCTACCAGTGAACTGCGGCAGGTACATTTATAAATACGTGCACAACAGTTTTAGGGTATTTTCAAGCCTGCGCTTTGTTAGTTAACAGGCTTTGCGAATCTGAAATTTTTGCCGCACTGCTTAATGTTAGTAATCTTTAATATTCTTCGAATGACAGGTGGCAACTATGCATATCGCGGTTCTGAACCTTTGCAAACCTGATGACGGATTGGAGCATTTTGGCACCATCAGCAGCATGATTATTAAATGGCTCAACCCACATCTGCCCGAAGCTGAACTGACTGAAATTCATATTGCCATCGGCGCACCGCTACCGGCCTTTACTGACTACGATGGCTACATCCTTTCCGGCTCAGAAAAAGGAGTGTATGACGAGGCGGAGTGGATGGAACCGCTGCGGGCCATGTTGTTACAACTGAAAGAAGCCCAAATTCCGGTCTTTGGTATTTGTTTTGGTCACCAACTTATGGCAGACACGTACGGCGGCAAAGCGGAAAAATCTGACAAAGGTTTTGTCGTTGGCCCACGCGAATTTACAGCAGACGGCCAACAATACGCCGCGCGCGTAATGCATCAGGATCAGGTCACCGAAAAACCACCCAATGCTGAAATTACTGCCGCTGCACCTTACTGCCCGGTTGCAGCCCTGCAATATAGCTTTCCGGCCTGCTCAGTTCAGTTTCACCCGGAGTATCCACATAGTTTTATTGCAGAGGCAACAGAAAAATTTGATGGCAATATTATGACTGCACAGGAAGCGATTGACTCACGGGAATCATTGGCAAGATATACAGTAGCTGATGATTTATATGGTGCAGAAACGGCTGCTTTTTTTCGCAAGCACATCATGACTTAAGGCAACTTCCGGCTATCTGTACGCCCTTCATTGTTGCAACGCGGCGATTTGTGACCTGAATCAATTTTGATAAGTGCTGTTAGCCCCTCTCTAAAAAACACTTGCACATCAGCATTTTTTGTATACTGTATACTGTATTCGTGTTTTGGAGGAGACAGGATGAAAGAGGCTCGCTTATGACATCCGTCATAAGTCTCCGGGATACCCGTAGCAAAGAATGTTTGGTGTCTGCCATTTTGGTGCTGGCTTTAAGTGGCTGCCTGCTTGTACTTGCCTCATGGTTTGATCTTGCCTCCAAACGCCTGCTCATGCTGGGTTGCATTAATATCATTGCTGCCCTGGGTCTTGGCCTGTTTTCCGGCATGACTGGTATTCTCTCTCTGGGTCACATTGTCTTCTTTGGTGTGGGTGCTTATGTTTCAGCCTGGTTCACATTGCCCTCAGCAATGAAGCCCATATTGCTCCCCAAACTCCCCGCATTCATCCTTGAAACACAGTGGCCATTGTACTGGGCCATTATTCCAGCCATTCTCGCTGCTCTGTTAACCGGTCTGTTAACCGGCCTTGTCATGAAACGGCTGCGGGAAACGTCAGCGGTTATCGCCAGCTTTGGCTTCCTGATTATTGGCTACCTGTTATTCATTGGCCTGAAACCACTCACTAACGGCAAACAATCCATCTATGGCCTGCCCCTGCGCGAACTCAACTGGCCTCTGGTAATAACTGCATTGGTTTTTGTTGTCGGCTTTGCTTTCTGGGTCAAGTCCTCCCGGCTTGGTCGCATGGGCGAAGCCTTCCGCGAAGACGAAGGGGCAGCACGGGCGATTGGCATTGAAACCGATAAAACCGTCTTCTGGCTTTGGGTATTAAGCGCTGGTGTTATGGGTTTGGGCGGAGCGCTGTTTGCACACGCCATTGGTGTTATTGCACCAAGCGCATTTTATCTGGATCGTACGTTTGCCCTGTTGGTTATTGTTATTGTCGGAGGCTATCGCTCCCTGACAGGTTGTGCAGTTGGTGCGATCATTATCACAATTATTGAAGAACTACTGAAACATACAGAATCCAGTCTAAGCGCTCTGTCAGGACAAACCATTGCCGGGCTGTTTACCATGCCACAAGTATTTGGTTTTACTGCCATCTGTTTCTCTCTGATTATCCTGCTGGTGTTTTATCTGCGACCCGACGGCATTGTCGGCTACCGTGAGATGGCGACATTTGGCTGGGCAAAACGCCTGTTTGGCCGCTGGGTCTATCAACAACCGGAAAACACCAAAAAACCGGCTTATCAGGTAGATACTAATGCTGAATTAAAAACAACAGATCTCGGAAAATCATATGGCGCTTTTCGGGCCATGAGTAATGTAAACCTTTCCGTTAAAGCCGGTGAGATTGTTGGCCTGATCGGGCCAAACGGTGCCGGGAAATCAACGTTTATTAATACAATCACCGGGGCACTTTTTGCTACCGAAGGTAAAATCCTGCTGCAAAATGAAGAGGCCACGCTTTGGAGTTCAGTCAAGCTGGCGCGTGACGGGCTGGGGCGCACCTTTCAGAATATCCGGGTGTTCTCTGCGCTATCCGTACTCGAAAATATTATTGCAGCAGTTAATGTTAAGCACCCTGAATTATCCCGACCGGAAGCAGAAGCCATTGCGCGTGGCTGGGCACAGCGCCTGTCACTGGAAAACTTTGCCCACGAACAGGCAGAAAACCTGTCTTATGGTGATCGGCGCCGACTGGAGATTGCCCGGGCTCTGGCATTGGAGCCACAATTTTTATTGCTTGACGAACCCGCTGCCGGAATGAATCCGGCAGAAACACAGGAACTCACGGCCCTGCTGCGTGACATTGTCGACCAGATTGGCTGCGGCATTATTATCGTTGAACATGACCTGCCAATGGTGATGAAACTTTGTGATCGAATTGTTGTGCTGAATAAAGGCGATCAAATCGCCAGTGGCACACCAGCCGAAGTTGCAAAAAATCCGGTAGTGATTGAAGCGTATATTGGAGATGAAGGCGTGGTGTAACAACTTCTCGCCCCGAAAACCACTCTTTAGGAGGAAACATGAAAAAGCTACTAACCACCCTGGCACTGGCAACTACTCTCGCCAGCCCGGTAATGGCAGATGACTTCACCATTGGTGCCGTCAATGCAAAAACCGGCTTTATGGCAGCCTATGACGCACCATTTATGCAGGGTGTACATATGTACACCGAAGAAGCGAACAAAAACGGTGGGCTGGCGGGTAAATACCCCATCAAAATTGTTGAGCGTGACGATGCCTCTGATCTGCAAAAAGCAGCGGTGATGACCGGTGAATTACTGGCAGAACACGGCGACCAGCTCAATCTATTCATCACCTCAGCACTCGCACCACAGGCAATTGCCGGTGGTTCACAGACACTGGGCGCAGGCTTGCTGACCGCTCATACCATTGCCTCACAGCCAACCATTCCTGCACGTTTGGGTGACGGCTCATTTCTGGTGATGATGTCTGATGCACACATGGGCGGCGTATATGCCAAATATGCGACCGAAGATTTAAAAGCAAAAACCGCTTATATTGTCACATCTGACTTTGACCCATACACACAGTTCCTGCCCCTTTATTTCAAAGAAAAATTTGAAGAGTACGGTGGCAAAGTGGTTGGCCAGTCTGAATTCAGCTACGACCAGCAGGAATTTTCTAACGTTGTTGCTGACATCAAAAAGTTACCGGAAGCACCCGATGTCATTATGGCGATGCCTTTTGATAATGACTTCCCGATTATGATTAAGCAGCTGCGGGCCGGTGGTGTAAAGTCTACCTATCTTGGCCCGGATACACTCGACCTGCCCTCAGTTAAAGGTTTGGGAGATGTGGTTGAAGGCGTGCATTATGTCACAATGGCTGCGCCTGAATCCGGTGAATCTGCTGCTGCTTTTGCCAAAGCCTATGAAGAAAAACACGGTAACGCCGATAGCGTTTACCCGGCGATGGTCGGTTACTCCTTTATGAAAATGGTCAATGCTGCTGCTGAAAAGGCCGGTAGTGCTGACAAGGAAGCAGTACGCAAAGCTTTTGCTGAGCTGGAAGGCGTTGACACCGAAATTGGCGCTGTAACCTTTAAAGGCTTTGGTGCCTTACCTAATCTGCCCGTGCATATTATGCGTATTGAGGGCGGTAAAGGTGTACATGTGAAGTCAATTAAGCTGACTGCTGAAGAAATCCCAACGCCCCGGGCTGAATAAACCGTAATGCTGAATATCGCCGGACTTCAGGTTACCTATGGTGCCATCACTGCAGTACGGGGAATCTCACTGGAGATTTCCCGTGGTGAACTGGTTGCTCTGCTGGGTGCAAATGGTGCGGGCAAGACTTCAACGCTTAACGCCATTATGGGGTTTGTGCCCTATCAATCCACCCGGATGCACTTCAAAGAGCAAAATCTGAATGGGCTACCGGTTGAGGCAAGGCCCGGTCTGGGGATTGCTTATTCTCCTGAGGGTCGGCGGGTATTTGGCGGCATGACCGTGCTGGAAAACCTGAGAGCGGGTGGCAATCAACTCAAAGGTGTCGCACTGACAAAGAAAATCACTGAAGTCGTACAGCGCTTTCCGGTGCTGGAAGAACGTTCCGGACAGCTGGCTGGTTCACTGTCCGGCGGCGAACAGCAAATGCTGGCCATCGCCCGCGCACTCATGACAGAACCGGATTTTCTGATTCTTGATGAACCCTCATTAGGTTTAGCTCCCAAAATAGTAGCCGACGTATTCAATCTGATTGATGAATTACACCAGGACGGCATGACCATCCTTTTAGTGGAACAGAACGTACGCAAAAGCCTGGCGATTGCTGACCGGGCTTATGTGATGGAGCTGGGAGAAATTCACCAGAGCGGATTAGCGCATGAGCTGGCAAATGACCCGGCAGTAATCAATGCATATCTCGGCGGTTAATACGGGGACAGATTAATGGAAGCATTCATACAATTTCTGGTCACGGTTCTGTCACTGGGGGGTGTTTACGGCTTACTTGCGCTGGGACTCGCCACCGTTTTTGGTTTGCTGGGCTTCCTGAACTTCGCTCATGGCGACCTGATGACTATCTGTGGTTATACGCTGTTTTTCCTGCTGTTGGCTGGCACACCGTTCCCACTGGCAGCCATATTGGGAATTATTATGGCAGGCCTGGCAGCAGTTGCCATGGAGCGTATTGCCTTTCGCCCCCTGCGCGGGCGCTCTCCGATGACACTGCTAATCACGACGTTCGCTATCTCACTGGCCCTCCACGTCATATTCCAGATTTTCATCAGCCCCAAACCACAGCCAATTCCCATTCCGGAATACCTCAGCGGCTACCTGACCTTTGGTGAAGTCTATATTGCCAAAGCACAAATCATTGCTATTGTAATGTCAGTGCTGGCATTGATTGGACTCAATCTGTTTGTTAACCACACCAATGCCGGAAACAGCCTGAAAGCCGCTTCAAATGACTTTGATGTTGCCCGAAGCCTGGGCATTCGTGCGAATCGCATGATAGCACTGGCTTTTTTCCTTTCCGGTATTCTCGCCGGAATCGCAGCTATTATCTGGATCTCCCAACGCGGCTCAGTTATTCCAACGCTGGGACTGACGCCGATGATCAAAGCGCTGATTGCCGTGATTATCGGTGGCTTATCGAATCCACGTGGCGCTCTGTATGGCGGTATGCTGTTAGGGGCACTGGAAGCCGCAGCACTGTACTTATTGCCCAGCGACTTAGTGTTATATCGTGATGCAATCGTTTTACTGGTGCTGATTATGTTTTTGGTCTGGCGCCCCAACGGGATTATTGCGACTAACCCGGAACCTGCCCGCTAAAGTTGTGCACTAATAGCACTGAGAAGTCTGGAAAGTATGCCCCGGATACCGCGACATACTTTCCAGACTTATTCTACAGTTTACTGATGCTGTGCCTGCTGATCAAAAAACGAGGCAGTTTTTGGTAGTTCCGGCAACTGTATTTCGTAAGTAACCGTTCGTACTCGACCACTTGCCTCTCCCCTCACCATAACACCCTCATACTGTGTTGGCATCGGGTTCGGTGAACAGGGAATTGCATCTTCAGCAGAGTACACACAGATAAACAGGTTCCGTGAACGCCGTGTTAGATTTGGCGCCGAGGCATGCAATAAACGGGTATGCATCAGACAAACTGATCCCGCCTTTCCGGTACAAGTCGCAGCTTGCTGCTGACAACGCTCCGCCACCTCATTGGCGACAGAACCGGTAAACCTGCCTTCATGCCATAGGCTGTGAATCTCAGCTTTATGGGAACCGGGCACAACTTCCAGCGGCCCGTTATCCGCCGTTACATCATCCACCATTAGCAACGCAGTCACTAAGTCATCATTCGAATGCGGAGTAAACGGAAAATCCTGATGCCATTTCACTGCAGTCTGGCCACCGGGTAATTTAGCATTGACCTTCGAGTGGTGAAATTTCACATTAGGGCCGATCAGATCTGCAACACAGTCCGTCATACGACTATCAGACATCGCCTGATAATATGCATCAGACACTTCGACTGGCGCATTTACTCGCCGTAAACCGGGTTTATCTGCTGTATGTCCCGGTTCCAGATCAAAACGTGGCCTGCCGTTGATGGTCTCACCATAAGGTGCATTATGACGGCGGCTTTCCTCTACCCAGGTGGAAAAGTCATGCTGCAACTGACTTAATAAATCATTATCAACAGCATTCTCAACGACCAGAAAACCATCCCGCCAAAACTGTTCCTGCTGTTGTTCGCTCAGTGTGTTCATGTAGGGCTAACTCCTGAAAAACGGTTTAACGGATTCTAACCCGGGTAACCCCGGTTGATGAAACTATCTACTTTAGTCAGAGGTCTACTTTAAGCTATTATCGGAGGCAAAATGTAATAAACCCTGATATCGATTATATCCGGGGTGGCCAGATAAAAGCTGTTCGCATTGATACCGAAAAAAACGCAAATATCAGGTGACTTGCACAGAGCATGGGCGATGAAAAGAAAGAACAAATTCAACCGAGTAACTACGTGGGAACCGTTAAGGTCGAAATTCGTGGCAGGGATCATTTCGTCCACGTTTCTCCGCCACCCATGGGTGCTACCCTGGAAGAATTAGAGTCTGCTTTAGCAAAAAACCGTCAGTTGATCGATACCTGCCAAAAACAAATGCAGGAAGCCTTTACAGAACAGGTATACCGTTTCAAGCCACCGATGATGGTGAATTTTGATAGCCCGACACAAGACGCTATCATGGCCCACCTGAACATCAATATTCTCATCCCGCTAATTAATGTTCGCGGTGGATCAGCCACATTCACCAAGCCGGAAACCTTCCATGTCAAACAGCGTGTTGAGATAATGCGCGCCGTTGCCGAACGCATGGCTCACATGGAGCAACATAAAAACCCGACACAACAAGCTGTTCCTATGGCTATTTTGATGGTCGTCGTGGTTTCAACTGTGATGTTCGCCCTGTTCATCAACTGATGCCGCCTAACGTTGTTGCAGAACCTCCGCCACAGACGCTTCAATCGCCGGCATATCCGGTATCAGACACAAAAGCTGGGAAATCCTCACCTGACGAGCAACATAGGGACAACGCTGTACATTACCGCTATAGTCATCACGTAATGTATCCTCACTAACATCAATCGTCTGCAGACCACCCTGAACCTGCAACGCAATAAAAGGCAGGTCATTGCAATCAGACACCGTATGCAGAATTAAACAGTTACTGCTACGTTCAACCACGCCCTCACCTAACATGCATAATGACTCCAGCGAAACGACCGGCACCGAGCGCCCCAGCCAGTTAAGCCAGCCAAGAATACCTGGGTTATCTGATTCATCCAGCTGATCCACCGTCACCAACTCAGCTAACAAATTCATAGGTAACACCAGGTTTCCCTGCTGCAACCGAACTACTGCACTTTTAATAATCGGACGAACTATTGACTGACTCATTATAGTGCTCCTACATCAGCTGTCTCTGTCGCTTCACCACCAGATGCTTCGTAATCCAGGTATTTACCGATATGCTCCAGCAAGGCCTGACTTTGATAAGGCTTGCCAAGGAAATCAGTCGCCCCCAACTGCTCAGCATGATCACGGTGCTTCTCTGCGGTGCGCGAACTAATCATAATAATAGGCACTCTGCTCCAGCGCTCATTGGCACGGACAGCACTCAGCACCTCGAAACCATCCATCCGTGGCATCTCAATATCCAGCAGCATCAGATCAGGTTCAAAACTGTCCAGCTTCTCCAAGGCTTCCAAACCATCTTTTGCAGTTTCAACAACAAAATTCTCATGGCGCAATAGCTTTTCCGTCACTTTGCGTACCGTAATCGAGTCGTCCACTATCATAATGTGTGGTATTTCATGAACAACTGCTTCAACAGTTTCTTCCGGCAACGTTTCGGCCCGGAGTCGTTCAGTATCCGGCGTAGTCAACATGCGCTCGGTCAATTCCAGCATATCCGGCACCATAACCACATCGCCTTCAGATGTAATCGTTGCGGCTGAATAGAAATGACAGGTCTTAAACAATGCACCAAGCGACTGCAGGATAATATCACGCCGTCCCTGTACAGCATCAACAACCCATGCCACACAATACCCACCGGCCCGGGTGTAAACCAGGGCATACATGGCATCCGGCTTTATGGCAAAACGCCGCTCATGGCCAAGCGCTGACCCCAGGTAATGCACAGGATAATCCTCATCATTAAACCTCAGCAGCTTTTCATCCCGCCCCAAATGTTGCTGCAAAGTTTCCGCATCAATCCGGCTTAACCCCTGAATGCTGCCCAGTGGTATCGCATAAGGCTGATCCTGCACGTCGACAAACAAAACAGGATTAGCGGCCATTGTAAATGGCAGGCGGATAGTGAAAGTGGTTCCTGCTCCCGGGGTCGAATCGATCAGCAAATTCCCCCCCATCGCCTTGATCTCAGAATTCACCACATCCATGCCAACCCCACGTCCTGAAATTTGGCTCACTTCTTCCGCTGTCGAAAAACCCGGACGCAAAATAAGACGCTGGATTTCCTGTTCTGACAACCCGGCTTCCTTACTGACCAAACCCGACTCTACAGCTTTCCTTAAGATACGGTCGCTATCCAGACCACGACCATCATCGCGGATACAGAAAACCACCTCAGTATCTTCACGATACACCTGTAAAGAAATTTGTCCGCTCACAGGTTTCTGTAACTGCTCCCGTTCTTCCGCCGCTTCGATCCCATGGGATACCGCATTCCTCAGCAAATGCTCAATTGGCGCAGTCATTCGTTGTAAAAGATGACGATCCAGTTTCAGTGACTCACCTTCCAGCTTCAAATCGGCTTTTTGCCCCAATTCAGCAGCAGTTTGACGCAAAATACGACGTAATCGTGGTGACAAAACAGAGACTTCAACCAAACGTGTTGAGAGTAAATCATTGTGCAAATCCCGACTGGTGTTCAACCCCTGCTTAACAAAACGACTGGCACTGCGTAATTGTGCGGACAAATCACCTTCAATATTCACAAGGTCATTCAAACTCTCGGCCAGTGCTCGTGATAAACGTTGAATTTCGGAATATTCATCCATCTCCAACGGATCAAAATTGCTGCCGGGTTTCAACTGCCGTGCAGCAGCAGAGTTGCGGTATCCTGCATGAACCTGTGCTTCCGTTTCCAGTTCCAATGAACGCAACAATTGTTTGAGCCGTGACGCAGTACGCCCAAATTCTCCCACATCATCACCCATCGACTGTAAACGTTCACTCAGGGTATTTTGCTGAATGTGGAGTGTATTGGCACCCTCAATCATTTTATCCAGATAGCCTGCCGACAGCCGCACTTGTTCCTGTACCAACAACGGTGCGTTATTCTCCCCGGCTTCCACCTCAGTATGTTTTTCTTCCTGCTGACTCAGAGCGTTCAGAATGCTGAGATCCGGTAAATTACCGGATTGTTCACTTAATAACTGCTCAAGATAACTACCAAATGTCTTATGCTCGGGCGTTTCCAGACGCTCAACCATAAACGCTGAAGACTCACTTTCAGCAGTGTCCTCAGCACTCTCCTCCGAGGAACCTTCAGCATCACCTCCAACCGGTATTTCTGACAAGGCATTCTGTTCAGCCAGCATACTGATGTAATCCAAATGAGTTTGTAGTAACTCAATATCCGGAGACAGGTCGTGCGTTCTGCTACGTCCAACCTCCATCAGAAGCTCTTCCGCCTGATGCGCAGCATCACCCATTTCTTCCATCCGGGCCATCCTGGCTCCACCTTTCAGCGTATGCAGCTCACGCTCCAGTGAACGTATTGCATCAACATCTTGCGGATTTTTATACAAATCCTGCATCAACCCATCAATGTTTTGCAATTGCTCAGCCAGCTCTTCCTGGAACATCTGCAAAATTAGCTGATTTTCTGCCTGCTCATCAAAACGGGCCGCAACCGGCTCTGGCTCTGGCTCTGGCTCTGGCTCTGGCTCTGGCTCTGGCTCTGGCTC
>JBMZDK010000108.1:0-12726 GCA_049614265.1 Thiolinea sp. | reverse complement strand
ATGCCAGATCCGGGTGAGGCATCTTCTGAGACAGCTGAATCAAAAGCTGAAACAGCGCCCGCTACTGATAATAAACAAGCCGAAACAAACACTGATCAGCCTGCAACTGCTACAGCCGAACAAACAACGGGTTAACAAAATATTAGTGCTGAATCACAACTGCAGACCACATATCTTGCATTAATGATTGAGTTCCAGCGCCTGCCGGTACAAATCATTCTTTGGCAAGCCGGTTAACCGGGATGCGATTTTAGCTGCCTGTTTAACCGGCAGCTCTTCAACCAGCACAGCCAGTAGTTTTGCCGTTTCTAATACAGCATCATTATTCTCATCACCACCTGCCCCCCTATCCGCAGCTAACATAACGACAAATTCACCCTTCCGCATATTGGCATCCTGCTGTATTTTTTCCAGCAACCCTGCCACGGTACCACGATAAAACTGCTCGAATAACTTAGTTAGTTCTCGTGCAATCACCAACTCACGCTGCGCCCCCAGGGTCACCAATAAATCTTCCAGCAAACCCACGATACGGTGGCTGGATTCGTAAAACACCAGCGTCCGGTGCTCGTCTTTTAAAGCGGTTAACGCTTTACACCGCAGAGTACTTTTCGCGGGCAGAAACCCCTCAAAAGCAAAACGATCTGTTGGTAAACCAGCAGCAGATAATGCAGTAATAATTGCGCTGGCTCCTGGCACAGGAACAACCCGAAAACCTTTCCCACTCAACTCCGCTACCAAATGATATCCGGGATCACTGATCAGCGGTGTGCCCGCATCACTGACCAATGCCACTGACTCACCTTGCTCCAACAGGGTTTTAACCTCAGCTACACGATCAGCCTCATTATGCTCATGCAGGCTCTGCAAACGGTTCTTTATCCCAAGGTGAGTTAGCAGTTTCCGCGTCACCCGGGTATCTTCCGCATAGATAACATCAGCATCACGCAACACTTCTATTGCCCTGCTTGTTATATCACCTAAATTACCAATCGGTGTCGCTACGCAATAAAGTGCTGATTCCATCCCGAGTCTCCATCAAACCCTTTAGCAAATACAGGATGCATTCAAGCATGAAAAGCCAAACAGTGATATAGTTTCGACCTGAATGAATGTAATTCAATGATTTTACATCACAGGGCTAAATCAATGAAAAAATATAAATTCCATCAGACTATGCTTTACGGACTGTTAA
The DNA here is from genome assembly GCA_049614265.1 of Thiolinea sp. Classification (GTDB taxonomy): domain Bacteria; phylum Pseudomonadota; class Gammaproteobacteria; order Thiotrichales; family Thiotrichaceae; genus Thiolinea. The sequence continues at coordinate 11,531 of JBMZDK010000108.1, read as the reverse complement.
GTAGCCTGTTACTCCTCAGCGGCTGTGTACTCACGCCTCAGCCTGAAGAGATCACAACCCCATCACCTGAAGCACCGGCTGCAAAAGCACCTGATATAACTGAGCCAGCAAAAGCAGCCCCAGTCACAAATAACACTGTAATCAAAGCAAAACCACGCAAACCGGTGAAGCCGACGATTACACAAGCCAACCAGCTCATGAAAAAGGGCCGACGCGCGCAGGCCGCAGATGTTTATTATCGCTCTTCATTCAGTTATCCGTCGCCACAACGCGAACGCATTATGTTACAGGCTGCTGAAATCAGCGCTTCACTTGGCAATCAGGTGAAAACCGGTAACTATCTGAAAAAAGTGCCTAAGCGTTCGCTGACACCGCTGAATCAGATTCGTTATAACTATATTGAGTCCTTACTTGCACTGCATAACAAGCAACCAAACCAGGCACTCGCCTTATTACCACGCAACTCCTCAAGACTACCAAAGGGGTTACGTGGCAAGGTTGAACTGGTACGTAAAAATGCATTGGCAATGGGAGGAAAATATCCCAACCAACCCAGCCTGGCTAAAGCACAACAAACACCGAAAAAGATAGTGCCGACAGTACCTAAGGTACAGTTTCAGCAGCCCCCCAAACAACAACCAGCACCAAATAACGCCGCTAATACTAATACCCAACAGCACAATAAGGCACAAGCACAACAAAACCAGAATACCGGCCCACGTTTTGTTTTACCCCGCAGCACAAATAAAATTGCTGTTCTGTTACCAGATAAGGGCGCATTGGGAAAAGTTGGTGATGAAATTTATCAAGGCGTTAAAGATGCTCAAGCAGCCTATGGCAGCGAAGTGTTATCCAGACGTTACGCGGTTGATAAAACCAACGTCATTAGCCAGTACCAACAGGCAATGGCAGATGGTGCTGATATTGTTGTCGGCCCACTGGACAAAGATTCACTCGCCGCATTAACCACTCAGCCGCAGCTATTGCGTATCCCGGTTTTGAGTCTGAACTACCTCCCTGGCTCAGGCAATCTGCCCCATACACTTTACCAGTTTGGCTTATCGCCGGAAGATGAAGCACGCCAGATTGCCGAGTTTGCTTTAAGTCGCAACCAGACAAGCGGCGTGATTATGACACCGGATTCTGCCTGGGGTAAACGACTGGCAAATGCATTTGCCCAGACTTATCAACACAGAGGCGGCAAAATACTGAATGCTGAGTTCTATCCAAACTCATCACCTTCAGCTTACTTAAAACGCGTCCAAAAATTACTGGAAGGTGCTCAGGGGGCTAATATGGTTTTCCTTGCAGCGGCCCCAACTCAAGCCCGCTTGCTACGCCCCCTGCTTAAAGATCAGGCGGGCATACTACCCGTCTATGCAACCTCACATATTTATTCTGGCCGTGAAGCCAGCAACAAAGATATCGACCTTGATGGTATCGTTTATACAGAAATTCCTTATATTCTGAAAAAATCCGAAAGCGGCAGTCTTAACAATATGAAATTCCCACGATTGTACGCCCTCGGCATGGATGCAGTAGCTGTTGCAAAAAACCTCGCACCCTTAGCTCAACGCCAGTCACTGTCCGGACAAACCGGGCAAATCCGCATGGATCCACAGCGCCGCCTGCAACGACAACTTGAATTTGCAACGTTTATTAATGGCCAGCCACACAGCCTTACCCAGTAACAATTCATGGCACCAACCACCAAGGCAGTCGGCACAGCTGCTGAAGATCGTGCGCTAGCGTACCTGGAAGCTCAGGGACTGCACCTGTTGATGCGAAATTACCGCTTGAAGGGCGGAGAAATTGATCTGATTCTACGTGACAGTACACATGTCGTTTTCGCTGAAGTACGTTACCGCCGAAGCAATCAATTTGGCGGTGCAATCCATAGTATTGACGCCCGCAAGCAACGAAAACTCATTATGACTGCCACGCATTATATCCAGCGCTACAATGTGACATTACCGGTGCGCTTTGATGTGATTGCCCTTAGTGGCAAGGATGATATTCAATGGGTACAAAATGCTTTTACAGCAGACGGGTAAAACCCACTCCCGTATAACACGAAGATTATATTACACTTAGCCACTCAAACCATGAGTGAATACGCAATGCCAAACAATACCGCAGGGCAGCTCCCCCAGCCATATAATACTGAAAATGATGAACTAAACAGCGTTGCATTTTTCCGCGAGGCCAGCCCCTATGTACGCCAGCACCGGAATAAAATCTTTGTGATTGCATTTTCCGGCGAGGTGATTCAACTCAGTAATTTCCGCCGCATTATTCAGGATATTGCCATTATTGCAGCCCTGGGCGCCCGCATTGTCCTCATCCATGGCAGTCGCCCCCAAATTGACGAGCGGCTAAAAAATGGCAAACACAATGTAAAATTCCACAATGGTACCCGCATCAGTGATCAGGCTGCCTTAATCGCAGCACAGGAAAGCTGTGGTTATATTCGCATAACACTGGAAAATATGCTGGGTTTTGCGCTGTCCCAGCCTGGCTTATCCGGCAATGGACTGGGGATTACATCCGGTAATTTTGTGACCGCACGACCGGTTGGTGTCCTTGAAGGAGTTGACTATGGCTTTACCGGCCAGATCCGGCGTATCCAGCACCAGCATATCAATACACAACTGGAACTGGATCGCATTGTCCTGCTCTCGCCGCTCGGCTATTCACCCACCGGTGAAACATACAACCTGCGGTTTGAACAACTGGCACTGGAAACCGCACAGGCTTTAACAGCAGATAAGGTACTATTTCTGGATAATGCTGCGATTAACCTGCCAACGGCACTGACACTGGAAGAAGCGCGTAGCTGCAGCAAACAACATTCTTTATTGCCACAAATTATTGCAGCACTCGAAAATAAGGTAGGCCGGGTACACCTCCTGGATGCGAATATTGACGGTACGCTGTTACTGGAACTCTTTACCCGCAGCGGCAGTGGCAGCATGATCGCAGCCACTGCCTCCGAAAGTATACGCCCCGCCGGTGTTGAAGACATTACAGGCATTCTCGATGTCATCCGCCCTCTGGAGCAATCCGGCACATTGGTCAGACGCTCACGGGAGCAACTGGAGCTGGAAATTGATAACTTTCTGGTTATTGTGCTGGAAAGACAGGTCATTGGCTGCGCAGCACTATATGACACCGCCGATCCGGCCACCGGAGAGCTTGCCTGTTTGGCTGTTGATCCCGCTTACCGTTCTGCAAACCGGGGAGAACAACTATTGCAGGCCATTAGCCGCCTCGCACAGCAACGTGGTAAACAACAATTAATGCTGCTGACCACGCAAACAACAGACTGGTTTCGCGAACATGGCTTTATAGAAAGCAGTATCAACGAACTGCCTGCAGACAAAAAGCAGCTGTATAACTTTAAGCGGAATTCGAAGGTGTGCTTTCTGGGTCTTTAGCGAACACGCGGCAACACCAGCGCCAAAACAATGACTGACCTGCATTCTCTTCACCGGTCAGCAAATAGTGCAATACACCAATATGCTGGGCAGCCCACTCCATATCGTTACGGGTTGCCCGCGTTGCACACATTAACACACGGTCATCAGGCCTCAGCTCTATCCCAACCTCAGGCAGCAGTAATACCGCCCCTTCCCGCTTGAGCAATAGCGGAATGGCCTTTAACGTCTGCTCCCGGTCACGCGGATCACGCAACAGAGTTTCCAGCAACACCTCCCGCTGGCAATCGACACAGGCCTCGTACAGAGCAGGGCTTTGCTCCGCATCAGCCTTCAATTCCCAGAGATAAGGCACCTTTTCATTGGTCACACCCAACATCCGGCTCAACAGATTATTCGCCCAAATCTCATCCCGTTCTGTAGCCAGATTCAGAAAGTCATTAATCAACGGTGTACGCAGTAAAGCAATAATCTTATTCGCGATCACATCTCCGCGCTTCATTGTCAGATGAAAATCAGCACGCTCAAAAATCAAACTGTTCTGCCGGTTATTTTGCCGTGCGACCATAAAAATGCCAGGGTTCAATTCACGCGCAGTCATCAGAATCGACAGATTATTGGCATCATTATCCGTCCCGGCCACAATACCGGTGGCACTTTTGATACCTGCCTCCAGCAGAGTCGATGCCTCAGTACCCAAACCATTGATCAAATGCTCAGGATCATCAGCTTTGGGAAAAGCCTCAATGATGGTGGTTTCCAGCCCCGAAGCTTGCAAACGCTCATATAAAGCCTTACCAAACCGACCATAACCACAAACAATCCAACTACCATGCTGCGGGAAACTTGGCTCATCAAGCATGCTATTGGGCACGCCAGTCAGCCACTCAAACAGAATGTAGTACCCGGGATTATTCAACGCCATTGCCAGTCGGCCAGCAAAGGTATCAAACGGATTAATAACTTCGTTATCACCAAATGAACCAATATTGGCGACGGCCTCAACTGAGTCTGCACGAGCCAGAAAACGTAATTTAGGCCGCAATAAATGCGTTGATAGTGCAACCAGCAAATTCACCTGGTCAGAATCCGTTAAAGCAATAACTCCCAGACAATAAGGACTGTTAACACCAGCAGACTCCAGTACTTTTGGATTCGCTGAATCACCGACAATACCTAACGGCAAACGCGCATAATCATTGAGTTCCAGCTCATTAATCCGGCTTTCATCACGATCAATGACAACCGAGTGAATCCCCTCTTCCGCAAACGAACGCACCAGAATATCACCGGTGTCGCCATAACCACAGACCAGATAAAAAGGGGTGTGCAGCAATTCAACCCGACGTCGGAAAGATTGTTCCTGCCGGAGCTTGCGGAACGCCGGATCCTGCAATACACCGAGTAAAGCACCAATACTGTAAAGCCAGCCAATAACGCATGCATAAATTGTTACCATTGCCCACATGCGCTGAGCATCAGTAAAGGCATAGGGGATTTCACCAAAACCAATCGTTGATGCCATATAGCTGACAAAATAGAAGGCATGGAAAAATGACATTTGCCACGGCTGTCCCTGATCATCCTGACCGGGAATCAACACAAAACCTAAAATGGCTACCGCATAGATACTAATCAGAACGATTAGCGGCTTACGCAAACGGCGCAAAAGAACATAAAAAATACTGGGCATCGCGTTCATCAATGCTTAGCGCCGGACCGTCATCGTCTCCGTCACCAATAATACGACGGAAGTGGCATTTGCCAGCAACGCACCACCGGACAATGAAACAATTGATGCCATATAATCGGGTGTCATACCACTGGGACTGGCATGCTCCGCCCATCCCCAGACGATTGCCGCGACAATCAGCTGCAAATCAGCCACCAAACTGGTTGCCAGTAACAAGGCACCAATATGAGTACGGTCACCGAATTTCAACAGCGTCGCAATCATACTCACAACCACCGCCGCAAATAGTTCGAAAACATGATGGTGCGCAGGATTATCAATATCACCAATAAAAAAACCAAAATTCAGCGTTAATGCTAAAACAATAAAAAAGCCGAATGCGACCTTCTCAAGATTCATCGATATTTCACCTGATTACTATAAGCATAAAACAGTTTACGGTTTCAAAGAACAAAGCGAAAGCCGGAAAATTACCGACAAGGCAAGAAATTCCTGAGATAATTACGGCATGCGAATACCCAGATTCTACTTACCACAGCCGATCACGCCTGATTCTGAGCTGACATTACCTGCGGAGCTATTCCGCCATGCCATTCAGGTTCTGCGCATGAAAACCGGCTCGGCATTAGTATTATTCAACGGCGAAGGTGGGGAATATACCGCTGAAATCACAACAGTCACCCGACGCATTGCCAAAGTAAATATTCTCAACTTTGACCCGGTCAACCGCGAATCAACACTCAATGTTACGCTGGTACAAAGCATCATCAAACCGGATAAAATGGACTTCGCAATACAGAAAAGCGTCGAACTGGGGATCAGCACTATCCAGCCTGTGATTAGTCAACGGAGTGTTGTTCGCCCCGGTCGCGACAAACTGGATAAGAAACAATCTCACTGGCAGGCTGTAGCCATTAATGCCTGTGAGCAGTCCGGTCGCACATCGGTGCCCGATGTATTGATGCCAATGTCACTGGAACAATGGCTGTACGACAATCAGGACAGTGATGCTGTCCGCATCTTATTAATGCCAGGCGATCACCCACGAATCAGTGAGTTAAACCCAGTTAAAGACAGTGCTAATACAAAGTTTAGCGTCCTGATCGGGCCGGAAGGCGGCTTTAACACAGAAGAAGTACAACAGTGTATTAGCTCAGGCGTAACCACCATCTCAATGGGGCCACGTATTCTCCGAGCTGAAACCGCCGCTCTGGCAATCACGACATTGCTGCAACAACACTATGGTGACATATGAATACTGATTGAGAAGCAGCAATCCTCAGAGTATATCACCACACATGCCCAGCAAACCTTCCCCCTATTTCTCCGCAGCGCCATCTTTTACCGCTGTACTGACAGACCTTACAGTTTCTTTCAGCTCCCCTTCAGTGCGGACAATAAAATCATCAACGGACAATGTTGGTGCTAAGCGTATATCAAATGAACTCAACTCACGGCTAAACTCAGCCTCACCGGTGAACTCTCCTGAAATCACCGCCCGATCCGCAAAATCAGACAATTGGAATAACATTACCGGCGCACTGAATAACAAAGCAACACCTATTGCAGGCCTGATCTCAGAATGATGCACCAAGCGCATATAAGCATAAAACAGAACCGGCAACAGCAAAAAATTACTCAGCAACACCAACCAACCCATTGGCCAGGTCGCAGTGAAAAAGTAGTTCACCATATGCCCCAGTTCGCCAAGCACATGCGGCCCCAGCATAATAAGTGCCACTAAGCTCAGTGCTGCACCAACCTCCCAGCGTTGTATCGATAAGCGGCTAATACCTGCCACCAGCAACGTCAGCCCAATCATAATCAGCATATAGGGCATCAGATCACTCAGATAATAAGCGACGTCTTTTTCATACATTGTCTGCAGGTAATTTTCAGACAAAAATGCCAGCATGGTCAGCACCATTAATATCACTGACCAGACCGGTTTACAGAACAGTACATATAAGCCGGAGCAGTTACGTACACTGGTCTGACCAACATCCATATCAGAACGTAATAAGCGGGCACGTCGACTGCCGAGGCTAATTCTGACCGGATTATCATCCAGTTTGACGGTAACAGGCTGCTCCCGTAAGGGTTGGCGGTTAACCTTCGAACCATTCTCAGATGATAAATTACGCAGTACTAACTGCCCATCTTCATCCAGGTCAATCTCCAGGTGATGTGAGGACACCGTTGCATCTGAGAGGATAATATCATTATCCAGCGCCCGCCCAATTGTCACCGGAAACTCAGTCAGCCGGTGATAATGATTAAGGCTGTGAGTTATGATCTCGAGAATAATATCTACCTGCGCCATTCGAATGTCTCCAGCATACGTTTCAACAAACGGGTCGCGCTTTTAAAGTCAGCACCAGGCATATACAGGTCGAACAACAGGCCCCGGTTCTTTTCGCTCACCATCGCTCCGGTTACCAGGATATCACTCAGCCCCAGATAACGCCGATAGTCACGACGGCAAATAGTCATTTTAAAATCTTTAGTATCAATATCGACAAAATGGGTGCTGCAATCAAAGTCGGTAACACTTTTCTGATCAGATACCACCTGCAGCCCACTGTTATTCATACTCTCATAATTGCGGTAAAAACGCGGTGCAATCATGCCGTCACCCTCATACCAGGTGTACTGAAACTGCATACCGCCCACTGTCAGCTTTTTGTTCAGATAAATTTGCAACTCATTCGAACACTGAGCAGCGTAAATAGTCATCAGGCCACGCTCCTCCGGCCCGCTGCTGCTATCCCAGCAACTCACCGAGCGTCCCATTTCCGCAGGCACATAGAACTGACCGATACTGATCATATCCCAGTCATTCGTCGCTAACCGATCCAGCATTTCAATACTATTGGTACTGAGCTGATTAGTGATATCACCATGCAGATCATCAGGTGGTTGATAACTACGCAACTTGATCTTTTCCAGCAGGATATCGAGGTATTGCGCAGACACCAGAAAACTCACATCGTTTCCTGCCGTAGCCACATTAATCCCGATGACATTGCCATCTTCATTCAGCGTCGGGCCGCCACTCATTCCCGGATTCAGATTACCGGAAAACAGAATATTATTATCTTCACTATTACTGAGAATGCCGTTATTTGTGCCCGACACTATGGAGAAACCAAGATCCAGTGGATTGCCCAGTGAATATAATTCAGCACCTTTTTCCGGTACAGAATCAGTCTTCAATGGCTTACCCAACTCTGTATCAGCCCGCAGCACGGCCAGGTCATGCAAAATATCCACACCCAGTAATTCCAGCGAACCGGTCTCTTCTGATGTGGAAAGGTACTCCAGCCGAAAACCGCCGGGGTCATTCACATAATCACTGACCACATGGTAATTGGTCGCCAGAATATCACCACGATCAATCAGAAAACCGGAACCAATCGTGCTCTTATTGCCGGTCTTTTTGTTCAGTACCTGAATCTGGTAAATCGACTGCTCAGCCTCAGAATAGAGGCTCGTTGAGCGGGTGATGGCATGTGCTGCTGACTGTAGAAAACAGCCAGCTAACAACAAAATGGGAATCAGCCGATACATTCCTTGTAACTCTCGATGATTATTGTAAGAAACTATGTGGGAATCGCAAACACTTCCTTCGCTGCAGCTATTGTAGCAGCAAAATCCTCATCAGTATGGGCATTCGATACGAATCCTGCTTCAAAAGCAGACGGAGCCAGATAAATTCCCCGCTCCAGCATACCGTGGAAGAACTGATTGAAATAATTGATATTACAATGAGTCACTTGTTGGTACGTTGAGATATTCTCTTCTTCACTAAAGAACAAACCAAACATGCCTCCGACCTGATGCGTACTCATCGCAACACCCGCTGCCGTTGCCTCAGCCTGCAGGCTGTTCACAAACCCGGTTGTCTTTTCAGTCAGCGTTTCATAAAAACCGGGTCTGGAAATAATTTCCATCATTTTCAACCCCGCCGTCATCGCAATTGGATTACCGGATAAAGTACCCGCCTGGTACACAGCGCCCAGCGGCGAAAGGTGCTCCATGATTTCGCGCTTACCGCCAAACGCCCCCACCGGCATGCCGCCACCAATAATCTTACCCAATGTCGTCAGGTCAGCGGTTACCCCGTAAACTTCCTGCGCACCGCCCAATGCAACGCGGAACCCGGTCATGACTTCATCAAAAATCAGTACCGCGCCACTGTCATCACATACTTCGCGCAGGGTTTCCAGAAAACCCGGCACCGGAGGAATGCAGTTCATATTTCCTGAGACCGGCTCAACAATAATGCAGGCGATATCTGCACCTTTTTGCGCAAAGACTTCCCGCACCTGCTCACTATTATTGTAATCCAGTGTCAGTGTGTACTGGGCCAGCTCAGCAGGAACACCCGGCGAATTTGGCTCACCAAAGGTCAACGCTCCGGAACCGGCTTTTACCAGCAATGAATCACCATGACCGTGATAACCGCCTTCAAATTTCACAATGAAATTACGTCCGGTATAACCACGTGCAAGACGAATCGCTGACATCGTCGCCTCAGTTCCCGAACTTACCATGCGCATCATTTCCATTGACGGCACAATTTCACAAATCTTCTCCGCCATGGTGATTTCTATTTCAGTTGGCGCACCATAGCTCAAACCATCTTTTGCCGCTTCACGCACAGCTTCCACAACTTCCGGATGCGCATGTCCGGCAATCATCGGCCCCCAGGAACCCACATAATCAATATACTTATTGCCATCAACATCATACATATATGCGCCTTCAGCACGGGCAATAAAACGGGGAGTGCCACCGACACCACGGAAAGCGCGTACCGGAGAATTAACCCCACCGGGAATAGTTTTCTGGGCTTGCTGGAAAAGTGCTTCAGATTTAGTCACGATGTTGCCTCATCAGTAGAAATAGAAATTGCCGGGAGGCAAGATGATAGGTGGAAAAATAAAACGGAACAAGCTGAACTAAGGAGACATATAAACCCACTTCCGGCTTATATGTCTCAATTCAGTTGAGTTAAACAGAATGCAGGGGAAGCTCACCAAGGATTTTCCGACCTAAACCCTTAATCCTGTTCAGATTTTACTATTAAAAACTGTTGTTATACGGCTTAACACTTATAACAGTGGTTCAAGCTCATTTAATGCACGCCGGTATACCTGACGCTTGAAAAAAACCACTTTCTTAGCAGGCATCCAGTAATCCACCCATTCCCAATGATCAAATTCAGGTTTTGGTGTTGCCTGTAGATTTACATCTGTATCGCCACACAGCATGCGAACCAGAAACCAGCGTTGTTTCTGGCCGATACACAGCGGCTTTGAGCGGCGGCGTATCATGTAATGGGGAATACGATAGCGTAACCAGCCATTGGTTTGCCCTATCACTTCAACATGATCCTGGTGTAATCCTGTTTCCTCATGTAATTCCCGGAACATGGCTTCTACCGGAGTTTCCCCCTGATCAATTCCACCCTGTGGAAACTGCCATGAATTCTGCCCGAGTCTTTTTCCCCAAAACACTTTGCCGTCGCAATTACAGAGGATAATGCCAACATTGGCGCGGAAACCGTCCTCATCAATCACGACTGACCTCCTAAAAAGTCTTAACTTCCTCAATTTTTTCATAATCCTCATGATTCAGCAATTTTAACCGCGTACAATCAGCGACTTTTCTTTAGTCATTTCGGAGATTCTGATGACACTGGCCCTTTTCGACCTGGATAACACGTTATTACAAACTGATAGTGATCATGCCTGGGGCAGGTTTCTTTCGGATAAAAAACTGGTTGATGAAGAAGAACATAGCCGGATGAATGACTATTTTTATCAGCAATACTCTTCCGGCACGCTAGATATTCATGAATATGCACGCTTCTCACTGAAATTCCTCAGCGAAAATAGCCGGGACACTCTGGACTCACTGCACCAACAGTTTATGCAGGAATACATTCTGCCTAACATCAGCTCAGCATCACGCCAGTTACTCGCTCAACACAAAGCAGAAAACCACACACTGGTTATTATTACCGCAACTAACAGCTTTGTGACCGGCCCGATTGCCCGGGAACTGGGCGTTGAGCATTTACTGGCTATCGAACCCAAAATCATTGATGGGCAATATAGCCGTAAAATTGATGGCATTCCCACCTTTCGAGAAGGCAAAGTCACCCGGCTGAATGCCTGGCTGGAAAATCGCAGTGAAACCTTATCCGGCAGTTTTTTCTACAGTGATTCACACAATGATTTGCCATTACTGGAAATTGTCGATCATCCCATCACGGTTGATCCTGATCCCAAATTACTGAGTGTTGCTGAGGAAAAGGGCTGGCCGGTTATGAGTTTGAAAGGCTAGACGAATCAGCACACTAGCAGAGGTTTTCTCTGGTAATGAAGCACTCT
>JBMZDK010000107.1:0-12740 GCA_049614265.1 Thiolinea sp. | reverse complement strand
GAAAAATATCCCTGTATTTAACCTCTTCGGCTTACTGTTATTAATTTCCGGCCTATACATCGCCAACAGGAAACTGCTTTAAAAAAACCTCCCCGTCCCCCACAAACCCTGCGCAGTAAATATTCAGGGTTTTTCTGCTGAGTTAGTTTATAGTCCGGTGTTTTTTCAAATACCGGATAGCCAAAAATGACTTTTCTGCATATCGTTCTTGCTATCCTGATCAATCTTATTTTCGGTTCTATGTTTATCGCCGCCAGTATTGGCTTGCGCGAGTTTCCGGCCGTATTCTTCACCGGTATCCGTTTTCTCCTGTTACTGATTTTTCTGGCCGGGTACATCAAGGTGCCCCGGCAACAAATCAGACCATTGTTAAAAATCGGCCTGCTGATGGGCGTTGGTGTCTACCTGACTCTTTATCTCTCTATTGCTTTAGCGACCAATACATCTGCCATCGCTGTCTTTGGCAAACTGGAAGTACCATTTGCAATGGTGCTGGGAGTTGTACTGTTGAATGAGCACATTGGCATTAAACGTATTGCAGGAATCAGCATCGCTATGGTCGGTGCAGCAGTTATCAGCTTTGACCCGGCGGCTTTCGACAATATTCCCGCCCTGTTCTGGATGGCGGTGAGCGCCGGACTGAGCGCTTACACAATGATCAAAGTTCGTGAGTTAGGCAAAGTACACCCGCTAACCATTACAGCCTGGGTGTCTCTGGTCGGCGCACCGGTATTATTACTCACCTCATTTATTTTTGAGAGCGGCCACAGCAACGTATTGCAACATGCCAGTATAACAGGATGGTCAGCACTGGTTTATACCGCCATCGCCAGCTCAGTGATTGGTCACTCCAGCCTGTTTTATTTATTACGCCACTATCCGGTAAGTCAGGTCATGCCTTTCTCACTTTTATCACCGGTGTTTGCCGTCATTGGTGGCGTGCTCATTCTGGGTGATGAACTGACCTGGGCCTTACTGCTTGGTAGCTGCCTGATTCTGTTTGGAGTTGGCTGGATCATTAAACGCACCCGGAGTTAAGGTGTTGCCGGTATTGTGCAACCAGTGAATATCAGCAGACAGACAAAAGAAAATAATCCCCGCCCTTCCCTTCAACACATTGCTGAGCTACCATTTTGTGATCACAATTTTCAGATTGTGATACTCAATACGCTAAAACTACCGGGTGCTAACTTTTGCACACACATAAGAAACATCGACACAGGAGTCATCAGTGAATCAGGCCAGCGGCGAACTCGACACTTTTCTTGTTGATCTGAACGGAATATTACGCGGTAAGCGCAGCCCGGCCAGTGCGACCAATAAACTCCTGCAGGAAGGTTTTAAGATGCCACGCTCCGCACTTGGCGTAGACTGTTGGGGCGACGATGTTGTGGAGAATGGTCTGGTATTTGAAACCGGTGACAACGATGGTATGTGTGTGCCTGTCTCCGCACAAACGACTCCTATTCCCTGGCTTAGCGGCGATCACTTTCAGCTGCAAACCATGATGCAAAATCCCGATGGCAGCCCGTTTATGGCTGACCCACGCCAGATTCTCAGTGCCGTTTGCCAACGCTATCAACAACAGGGACTAACGCCGGTAGTTGCCTCAGAGCTGGAGTTTTACCTGCTGGCAGAGAAGGAACTGGAAAATAATATCCCCGTGACTCAGCAACATTATTTCGACTGGCCAGACGCCTATTCGATTGAGTGCATTGATGAAAAACGGGTAGTGCTGGAAGATATTCGTCAGTGCTGTGAGATACAGGGAATTCCGGCAGACGCCATAATCTCAGAGCTGGGGCTTGGGCAATTTGAGATTAACCTCAACCATGTACCGGATGCGTTACAGGCTGCTGATCACGCCGTTTTATTTAAACGTCTGGTCAAAGGTGTTGCGCATAAACATCAACACCGCGCTACATTTATGCCGAAACCCTTTGGGGAACGCAGTGGTAATGGTTTCCACCTGCACTTCAGTGTTCTGGATAAGGCAGGTAATAACGTTTTCGATAACGGTAGTGCCCAGGGCAGCGAAACACTGACCCAGGCCATTGCGGGCTTGCTGTTAGCGATGGATCAGTCCATGCTGATCTTCGCCCCCGGTCTGAATGCTTATCGTCGCTTATTACCCGGCTCCCATGCTCCGGTATCCGCCAACTGGGGCTATGAAAACCGCACGGTCTCCGTCCGTGTTCCTGACAGTCCGCTGGTCGCACGCCGGATTGAACACCGGGTTTCCGGTGCCGATGCCAATCCATATCTGGTCATCGCTGTGGTGCTTGCCGCCGCTTTACATGGCATTGAAAACCAGATGTCACCACCACCCGCCTGCAGCGGCGATGGCTATAGCAGTGAGAACCTGGGAACACCCCTGCCCACACAATGGCTGGCGGCTATCGAAGCGATGGAAAACAGTGAACTAATGGCAAAGCTGCTGGGCAAAGAATTTATCCGCGTATTCTGCGCAATGAAACGGCAGGAATACCTGAAGTTTGCCCAACAGATCAGCCATGCGGAATATGAAACCTATTTTTAATCCGTAAAACCGTGATAACAGCGAGCATAAAAATATGAAAACCCTAGGAATTCTGGAAACCGGCCTGCCACCGGATCATCTGGCCCCGGAACACGGCTCTTACGTCGAAATGATGGCCGCACTGGTCAACAGTGCCAGTACGGAACCTGCCTTTAACTATCGTGGTTATTGTGTGCTGGAGGATGAGTTTCCGGCAGCTCCCGATGAATGTGACGGCTGGATTATTACCGGTTCTAAACATGGTGTTTATGACGAGCTGCCATGGATCGCACCGCTGAAAGTACTGGTACAGGAAATTTATCAAGCCAAAATCCCACTGGTGGGCATTTGTTTTGGCCATCAGATTATGGTCGAAGCACTGGGTGGCCGGGTCATGAAATCTGACAAAGGCTGGGGGCTGGGCTTGCAGCAATATCACTATCAGCCTGAGGCTTTACCGGCATGGTTACCTGCTGATAGCCCAACCCTCACACTGAACGCGATTCATCAGGATCAGGTAATGGAGATTCCAGCAGAGGCCAGTGTATTTGCAGCCTCAGATTTTTGTCCCTACGCCGGGTTAGCCTATGGTGATCAGGCTTTTAGCCTGCAACCACATCCGGAATTCAGCGTGGGCTATGAGCAGGCGCTAATCGAATATCGCCGCGGTTCTGTATTCCCGGAAGAGGTATCTGATAAAGCACTCAAAGGTTTACAAGCACACAATACGGTTGCTGATGCTGCGCTGGTTGGACAGTGGATGCATGACTTCTTTCAGCAACGGGCATAGCCATTAATTCATTAACAAAGGCATAAAACATGAATCTGCGCGAATTTGATGATGTAAACGATGTCATTAAGACCTTGAATCCAAGCTATCCGGTATTTTGCCTGCGTCCACATGAGTTAAAGCGTCAGGCAGAGCATTTCCTAAATCACTTTCCGGGTCGGGTATTATACGCCGTGAAATGCAATCCTCACCCGGCAGTTCTACAGACGTTATATGATGCCGGTATCCGCCATTTTGACACGGCTTCATTAGCGGAAATATCACAGGTGCGCGAACAATTGCCACAGGCGGACTGTTATTTTATGCACCCGGTGAAAGGCCGCGCCGCGATCCAAACCGCACATGAAGTGTACCGGGTTGATCACTATGTCATCGACCATCTCAAGGAACTGGAAAAGATTGTGGAAACCACCGGCAGCGGCGATGGCCGGGTTGTGCTGGTACGGATTGTTACACCATCGATTGACGCACAATACCCGTTATCAGACAAATTTGGCGTTGTCGGCAGTGAGGCCGTAGAGCTGTTGCATGCCGTACATAATGCCGGTTTTCAAACCGGACTGGCTTTTCATGTTGGCTCGCAATGTCGTAATCCGGAGGCCTTTCGCGTCGGGATCAACATTGCATTAGACCTGATTGCCGAAGCAGATATTCCAATCCATTACCTTGATGTTGGTGGCGGTTTTCCGGCTCACTATGAACAGGACGCTGTTCCACCATTAACTGATTATATTGATGTAATCCGGGAGTCAGTGCAAAACGCAAAACTTCGCGGTGACTGCGTATTAATGTGTGAACCGGGGCGCGGCATGGTTGCCAGTGCCTGTTCGTTGCTGACTCAAATTCAGTTGCGCAAGGGTAATGACCTTTATATTAACGACGGGATTTACCAAAGCCTGTCGGAGACACTGGTCGCTAATATTCAACTGCCCACCCGCCTGTTAAACCCCAATCGTCAGCTGGCCACAAAAACGCAACAATTTCGCATTCTTGGCCCAACCTGTGATTGCATGGACGTTTTGCCCCATCCGTTTACTCTGCCGGAAGATGCTGAAGAAGGTGACTGGATCGAAATTGGCCAGATCGGCGCTTATTCCAATGCGGCAGCGACCCGTTTTAACGGCTTTAAAGCTGAGACCTTTGTCAGCGTAGCTGATGCGCCATTGCTGCCGGTTTTGGACGTCAGTAAACCTCAGGCACAGGAAAAAGCAAGCGAAACGGCTTAATGACGATGTATCCACTAAATTATATCGAACCGGTTTTTCGTCCACCCAGCGAAGCACATTCCCTGATTTTACAGGTTACGAATGGTTGTTCCTGGAACAAATGTACTTTCTGCGATATGTATACTGCTGAGCAAAAGCGTTTCCGCCCCAAAAGTCAGGCAGAGATTGAACAGGAATTACAGACAGTAGCCGCTGATGACTTCCCGGTGCGCCGGGTATTTCTGGCGGATGGCGATGCGATGACTCTGTCATTCCGTCGCCTGCAACAGATTATGGCCGCCATCAATCAATATTTGCCTGCTGTGCAACGGGTTTCCTCTTATTGTCTGCCACGGAACCTGAAAAATAAATCAGCCGACGAACTGGCTGCGCTGCGTGAGATGGGTTTATCCCTACTCTATATTGGCTGTGAGAGCGGTGATAATGATGTACTGGCAGCAATTGAAAAGGGTGAAACCTTCGATAGTTCGCTGGCAGCGCTGCAAAAAATCAAAGCCAGTGGTATGAAAAGTTCGGTAATGATTCTCAATGGCATGGGTGGGCAACGTTATTCTGAACAGCATGCGCTGAATTCAGCGAGACTGATGAATGCGGCACAACCAGACTACCTTGCAACTCTGGTCGTATCATTTCCACTGGGTATGGAACGCGTACAGACCGGCTTTCAGGGGCAGTACCAGGCACTGGAGCAACTGGATTTGTTCCGTGAAATTCATCTGCTGCTGGACACACTGGAGCTGGAAAAAACCATCTTCCGCAGTGACCATGCCTCCAATTATCTGATACTGAAAGGTGTACTGAATAAAGATAAGTCACGCCTGCTGCAAACTGTTGAACAAGCCATTCAACAACCCGGCAGTGTGCATTTACGTCCGGAATGGCAGCGTGGTTTGTAAGCACTAAGGCAGGACGCCCGTCTATTTCGTGGCAAACGTTATGCTGGATTGAAATTAATCAATCAGGCGCTTATTCTAATGACGTGCATGTAAATCTTCGGTTTACACAGTCAATACCTTTTTCTGAATCACAATAAAGAACACTATGAACAAACGTGAACGCCAGCAACTGAACCGCGAAAAAAAACAAGCCGCCGCCGACCGTAACAAAAAACTCATCCGATATGGCATCTTCGCCCTGCTGGGGGTATTAGCTATCATGATGCTTATGAACCTGACCCGGAATATTGGCCTGGAGGTTCCGGAGCTAACCGAAATCACCGCCAATGATCATGTCAAAGGCTATGAGAAAGCACCGCTAACACTCGTCGAATATTCTGACTTTCAGTGTCCGGCCTGTCGCGCTCAGCACAATGCAATTGATGCTGCCTGGAAAGATATTCGTCGTCACGTCAAAATTGTTTATCGCCACTACCCGCTGGTACGTATCCATAAAAATGCCACCCTGGCGGCACATTATGCTGAAGCAGCAGGAAGACAGGATAAATTCTGGGAAATGCATGATGCTTTATTCGCTGCGCAAAGTGCCTGGAGTAATCTGCCTGATCCGGCATCGACATTTGATGGCTATGCGGAGCGGCTTAAACTGGATATGACCAGGCTTAAATCTGACCTGGAATCAGAAGAATTGAAGGATAAAGTAAAAGCAGATGTGGTCAGCGGTCAGAATGCCGGTGTCCGCAGCACCCCGACTTTATTTCTGGATGGCGAACTATTATCTAATGTCCGCGATCGGCAAAGTTTAATTGATGCCATCAAAAATGCCAAAGATCTGAAATAACCAGCATTTAGTGGTCAAATTTATAGGTAATACAGCGCATGAATCACATCCAGCAACTATATTAAGACTATGAATCAAACCACTCACCTCATCATACGCTTCTTACTGGTCGCCACCGGCGCATTTTTGCTATTGCTTTGTGGCGGTTTCTGGATGCAGCAACCAGATGTGCTGACACTATGGCCCTGGCCTGACGGGCGTTTGTCCTACATCTTTATCGCCTCGATCCTTGCCGCCATCGGCGCACCGGTTATCTGGATGGGTATTAGTGGTGAACTGGCGGGAATGCGTGGTGGGGCACTGGATTTCGCCATGACTTACCTTGGGCTGAGTGTGACGCTACTCGCAGCCGGAGCAGTAAGCAAACAATGGGTTTCCGTCCCGTTTTTTCTGATCTTAAGCACCGCCTCACTGGTGTTTAACCTGGTACTGTTCTTTGCTACTCGCAACCTGGATTTTCAGGATAAGCGCCCCGTACCCTGGTTGGTTCGCGCCTCATTCCTGCTCTTTTTTGTTGTACTGGTATTAGTGGGTATCGCTTTAATCACCCGTTATACCGCTGTTTTCCCCTGGCCGCTACAGCCACAAACCTCTGTCGTCTTTGGCTGGATTTTCCTTGGTGCTGCCGTGTATTTCCTTTATGGATTAACTCAACCCTACTGGGGGAACTTCTGTGGCCAGCTGATTGGCTTTCTCGCCTATGACCTGATTCTTCTGGTGCCATTTTTACAGCATTTCGGCACTGTAAAAGCAGAGCATCAATTAAGCTTGTATGTTTATACTGCTGTGATTATTTACAGCGCACTGCTAAGTTTGTACTTCCTGTTTGTGCATCCACAGACACGGTTTGGTTCCCGGCAACAAACATAAAGCCTGACCTGAACCTGGCCTGGTTTCAGCAATTATAAAAAGATCAGCGGCACACTAAAACAAAGCAGTTCGGGAGTCCTTAGCTATTTGCAAGGATATCCTGCACCGCAGCAGACTGCCGGAAAGCCTCCTGCAATTCCGGTGTAGTTCCGAGGCCAGATAACAACACCTCAACACCAGCCTTACTTGCTTGCCAATTCTCCTGCAGTGCAAACAGCTGCCAGCTAACCGTCGGCAACTCAGCCTGTTGCAAATACGCTTCAGCTCTTATCAATGCCTGTTGCGCCGAATCAGTATTCCCCAACCCCAAAGCACAACGCGCAAGAAACATCTCAGCCATCACCTGATATGTTTTTTCGCCGGAACAGGCAGCTAATTTAGCCAACTCAGCAGCAGCTGCCTCTGCTGCTTCCCACTGTTCGCGCTGCAGGTAATACTCAGCCAAACCCTGTTGCAGGGAAAAACGCAGTACCCAGTCTATTGCCATTGGCTGTTCTGCCAATACCCCCAGAATATCTTCCACATACTGCTGGCTTTCAGACAGATTGTGTTCAGCAACTTCCAGCTGTAGCAAAATGATCAAACCAAAGAAATACAAACTGCCTTTTGGCCCGGCACAGGCCTGTTGAAAAATCGGCTGACATAATTCACGTGCCCCCGCATAATCACCGGCCTGCAGCAGTAGCCAGGACTTTTGCAGCTGGAAGTGTAATACCCACGGGATATGTTCATTCTTCTTTGCCAGAGCCAGCGAACGCTCAATCACCGTCAGCATCTCTCCCCACTGCCCCTGATAAAACAGTGCCCAGGCATGGAAAAACTCACAGCTCAGGTAATTCACCGCATCGCCCTGACCTGAAGCGACCTGCAAAGCCTTCGCAGCCAGCGTATTCGCTTCCTGATAACGGGCATTAATGATCAGATAATACAGATGCCGCGGATAGTGCACACATTGCAGCTCAGGGTCATTACTTTCCTGCGCTAATTGCAGAGCAGCCGCATAATCCTGAGCATATTCCGGCTGGTAACCGCTGATGACACTGCGAAAATGGGTATATTTACCCTGAGCATGCACCTGTAAGACGGAGTCATCTGTCTGATTACTCAGCTCAACCGCCGCTAACCCGGTTTCCAGACAAGCCTGACGGTCAACCCAAAATAAGGCATCTGCCAATCCCAGGGTTGCCATGATTTCATGATATTGATTACCAGCCTGCTGGCTAAAACCAATTAACTCGCGATACGCCGTAATGGTTTCCATCAGCTTGCCGCTGGCCAGCAGGTAACCACAACGCTTTTTATACGCCACCAACCCCGCTTCTGAATCATTGGTACGCTGACTCAATTCAAACACCTTATCGCTATGACGTAATGCCTCACCATAAGCAAAACATTGTGCAGCATGCTCGCTCGCCTGCTGGCGGTATTCCAGTGCACGCTGAAACTCGCCACCCGCTTCAAAATGATAGGCAAGCTGGGCAGCCAGAGGATTTAACCGCCCCTGGTATCCGGCCAGCAGGCGCTCAGCAAAACGCAGATGGTAATGGCGGCAACGCGCTGCTGATAAAGTATCATAGAAAAATTGGCGATAGAGCTGATGCCAGAAACGATAACTTTCTGAAATTGAGCCATCGGGCCAGCTCTGTGAGCCGGTTGGGGCTAACCATTGCTCATGCAGCAAATGGTCTTCGCAGGCGTCTTCAATTTCCAGCACATCTTTTTGTAAAACGGCAGCCAGACTTTCAGTCGCAAATTCAGCCGCCGATACACTGGCTGCTTCCAAAACCTGACGGTCATGTTTATCCAAATTGGCTATCTTCAGGTTTAGCAGGTTTTTCAGCCCTCCGGAAATTCCCTGTTCAATTTGCTCAGGGCTAATCAAGTCTTCTGCAACCTGCTCAGCACCAGAAGACAGCCTTGTCAATGCAGCACTTTGTTCCAGATGATCAATGGCCGCACTCAACAACAGGGGGTTACCTTCAGTGTAACGATAAAACAGCCCGGCATAATCCTCAGCGTTAACAGATTCAGGTAAACGCTGTTGCAGGCAGGCTGTCACTGCTGTCTGATCCAGATTCCCCAGCTCCAGCGCCTGACACTGCTGTTGCAGTAAGAGCTGGCTATAGACAGCCTTTACTGCACTATGATCCTGACGCAGTTCCGAAGCCCGCAAACTCCCCATTAACATAAAGCGGCCACTAGTCTGTCGTTGTGCCAGCGCTTTAATCAAATCCAGGCTCGCGGTATCACACCAATGCAAGTCTTCAATACACAGCAATAGGGGTGTATCGCGGGTCAATACAGCAATAAATTCAACAAACTCGCGTAGCATGCGCTGTGTCGTAGCACCAAACAACTCCTGCTTAAGCAATTCCTGTTCATCAGCCTGCATCAGTGATGGGATTTGCACATACCAGCTGGGCGCATGCTGGCGTAACAACGGCTTGATAGTGTTTTGCTGTGGGCCAATCAGCAGATTACCCAACGCACTTAAGACCGGTAAATACGGCTCACTGCTGCCATGCTGATCAAAGCAACCGGCGCAAGCCAGCAAACGCTCAGAGGGTTGTGAAAACTGTTGCTCCAGCCAGTGATCGATTAGCGCGGTTTTGCCTAAACCTGCATCAGCACTGATAAACAGGATCTGTTTTTGTCCGCTTTGTGCATTGGCCCAGGTAGTGTTCAGTTGTTGCACGGCCTCTTCACGACCAAACAAAGTGTTATTAATACCAGTGGCAACGACAGGCACTTCAATCGTCAATGTATCCTGTGGCGAGGCCATTTCACCAATAAAACGGTAGCCGCGACGATGGACAGTTTCAATAAAACGCGGCTGTTTGGGGTGATCATCTAAAACCTTGCGCAACTCCCCCACCGCTACTTTGAGTACAGCATCAGTGACAAATACGCTTGGCCAGACCGCTGACAACAGATCATCTTTATTCACCAGCTGGTTTTTATGCTGATACAGATAATCCAGCACAGCAAACGCTTTCGGTGATACCTGAGCACGCTCACCATCAATCAACAGCAGTTGATTTGCCGGATCGAATACAACCGTTTCAGACATATTATTCCCCCATTATTGCCACAGGATTTAAGTCGCTTCAGCACGGTCAGAAAAACCCGTTTCAGTCAACAACACCTAAGACTAGCACACCTGCTCCTAACTCCGCTTTTAAAAAGCTTACCAAACCTTTACTTCTCCCTTATGACTGAAAAAGTGACGCTGCTTAGACTGAATTTAATATCAAAGCACAGCAATAAACAGCACTGTTAAACCAGAATCCAAATCGATAGCCCCTGCTGCAGGCTCTGTGCATAAACCGATAAAAATCAAAGGAATATAGTCATGTCAGAGTCCAGCATCACCGTTAAGCCAAACCTGCAGCACAACATCCAAACGGCAGCGAAGCATCCATTAAACCAACAGCTTTCGGGCAAATCATTATCTGATTCCTTATTCAATGGCTTCACTATCAGCCTGCTGGAAGCACCATGGTGGATTGCTATGCTGGCGCTGGTATTCTCCGGCCCTTTATCAGCATACCTGGGTCAGGCCGCCACCTACCTGATTGCCGGGGCGATTATCTCCATGACGATTACCAGCTTTTTCAGCTCATGGAAAGGTGTCATCTGGCTGCCACAGGATGTACCGACCGCCATATTGGTTCTCATCAGCACACAGCTGGTCAGTCATGTGGCCACAGATCTCAGCACCGAATCTTTATTTATGACTATGGTCGCCACTATCGCTATCGCTTCACTATTAACCGGTATTTTTATGTTTACCCTCGGCACATTGCGTCTGGGCACACTGGTACATCGCATTCCATTTCCGGTCTTAGCAGGTTTCCTGGGGGGGACGGGCTGCCTATTAATTTTAGGCGGCATTGATAGCTCGCTGGGTGAACAACGGGTTGGTAACATGTTTTCACTCAATGCGATCATGCAATGGCTCCCCTGCATTGTATTAGCGCTGGCTATTTACTGGCTGGGCCTAAGGATAAAGCATGCCATTTTCATTCCATTGATGATGATTGGTGCGACGATTAATTTCTTTCTTATAGCCTGGTATTTGGAGATTCCAATGGACGCATTACAGCAAAACGGCTGGCTATTTACGGCAGAATCATCTGCTACTATCAACCGTGATTTGCTGATAACGAATCACCCCGACATGATACAGTGGAGTGCGATTTTCTCTCAGGCACACAGCCTGCTTGCACTCGCCTTCGCTTCGTCCCTCGCCATGCTGTTGAATAACAGTGGCTTTTCATTAGCTGTAAAAAGAAATTTTGACCATAACCGCGACTTGCGTAACGCCGGTATTGCAAACATGTGTGCAAGCCTGGTCGGCGGCTGGCCTGGCTACATGTCACCGGCCTGGTCAGCAATTAATGCCAGACAAGGTCGGCAGTTACCCTTGACCGGATTCATCGTTGCTATTATCACCGGACTGCTACTTTGGCATGCCACCCAATTACTCAGCTATGTGCCACGGTTTGTAATTGGTTCAGCAATAGCTTATGTCGGTGTCTGCTTTTTGTTTGAATGGGTAATTTTGCCAATGAGACGATTGTCCTGGTTTGAGTATGGAACGCTGTTATTGGTTACCACAGCCGCAGTGGTTTTTGGCTTAATGGAAGCCGTGGTAGCAGGACTGGGAATAACCACAGTACAAAAACAGCTCGCATCGTACAATGAGTCCTGAGATTAAAGCGAACCAGTGATCTGCATCATCAACCAATACAAATCAGTGGGTCATATTGCGATGGCTCCCACTCGACGATTGATAAGCTATTTATTTATCATATCGCGATTACCAGCTTCCTGGTGCCGAAGCCCAAGGGAGAAGAACCATTGGCCGAGCACGAATGATTTGGTTCACGTTATTATTACCTTCATGAATCAGAAGTGCCCACGCATCCTGCTGGCGAATGAAAGCCCAAACTCCCCACTTCTGAGGATTTGTTGGCATAGCATTCATGATTTCGGCGCTCACATCGAGATCTGTTATAACATCTGTAGGTTTTCGCCCAACAAAATTCCCATTTTGCTTGGAAGTCTTATAGGCCGTCCAGTCCGTCTTGACAGCCACTGTTTTTGGTTCAGTTGGGGAGTCTGCGGTGCCAACATGTGCCACGCTCACACCTCCAACATTTGTAAATCGACAGACAAAGCAACCAGTAAAGGGCCCGGTTAAAACACCGTTGCCAATACCACAACGCGTAATCGCTCCACTCCAGTACTTCAGGAAGCGGAAATTCCAAGGCGTTCCGGGACCTGCACCGTTAGCTTGTGTAGTCAGTTGAACCGATGCGTTCGAATGCGAATGGTGCTTGATTCCCCGATCAAGGCCGGGCCGATCATTAGAAAGCGAACCACCACCGTCAAGAGCGTACCTGAAGTAGTTTCCGATATTTTGTGCAGGTTCCATAAATAGATCTCCAGTTAATTGCCAATCCCCCAAGAATAGCCTAACAATGAATAATTGGAGAAATTATAACTTTCTCCAATTCAAAATGAGTCTGAGGCGGACTTCATTGGCACAACCTGCTCATACTGGAGGATTGAAAGCTCTCATAAACTTAAATTA
>JBMZDK010000106.1:0-12848 GCA_049614265.1 Thiolinea sp. | reverse complement strand
GCCAGCGCCACGACACCATACAACGTGTATAAGCTCAGCGGATTTTGTGTTACCAGCAAGCCAAATACCACACCGGTAAACGCCATCGGTACGGTAAACAAAATCATCAGTGGCTGCCAGTAACTCCCGAACTGTGTGCCAAGAATCAAATACATTAACCCAACACCAAACAGGAAGAGCACCCCGATTGAATCCAGGCTTTCCTGTATATCATCCAGCTGGCCGGAGAAATCCAGGTCAATATCCGGAAAATCACCTTGATGCTTTTTCCACTCGGCTTTAAGCATATTATTTGCCTGCACCGTATCCATCGGACAAACCGTATAATCAATATTTTCAGGGTTACCGCTACACTCAGAGCGCGGCGCATCCGGGCGCTCTACCAGATCAGCCTCCAGCGTTATCGCACGCCGGAAGTTATAGTGACGGATATTCCCCAAAGAAACGCCACGCTCTTCATAAACCAGATCACGCAGCGCCATGGAACCACCGTCTGGCAATGGCATACGGAAACCCAACAGATCAGTTACCGATTTATAATCATCCAAATCCGCTTTCACCCGCAGCTCCAGTTTTTCACCTTCACTCTGCATATCAGCAACCACATCACCATCCACCAGCAATCGTAATGTGCGCACCACTTCTCGCGGTGCAATCCCGGCACGACGAATAACATCATGACGCAACTTGAGCGTCATCTCCATCCGCCCCGGACTGGCATCATCGCTAACGTCTTTGATCGCCGGATGAGTTTCTAATGCCTTACGTAGCACTCCGGCAGCCTCTTCAATTTCAGCATAGGCATCACCACGCACTTTGACACTAATTGGCTTAGCAGATGGCGGGCCGCCAGCCAACTCCAGAAAATTGATGTCCACCGGCCCCAACACACTGGTGACTTCTTCCCGCATGCCATCAATAATTGTTTTTACTTCGCGTGAACCTTCCGACACCGGTTTCAGGCTCACCACAATCTGGCCATAGCGGTCGCCAAACAGCGGCTCTGTCTCGGTAAAACGCTGTCCGGCATAGGATAAGATTGAACGTACATCACCCGGCTTCACATTCGCGCGGATTTTCTCCTCCACTTCCATGGTTTTCATCATGGTTTCATCCAGCGGCGTCGAACTTGGCATTTCCACATTGACATAAAACAGACGCAGATTGTCTGAAGCAAAGAAATTCATTGGGATCAGTCCGGCTCCAACAATCCCCAGCGAACTGCCAAACAACGTAATAATCAGAAATAAGGTCAGGATCGGCCAGCGCAAGGCACGCATTAACATTTTAGCGTATTTAATCTGTATCCAACGCGTAGCACGTTCACGGAAACGCTGAACTAATCCCGGGTTGTTGAAATCAACTTTTGCCACACCAACATGCGCCGGAAGCAT
This sequence comes from Thiolinea sp., assembly GCA_049614265.1. Taxonomy (GTDB): domain Bacteria; phylum Pseudomonadota; class Gammaproteobacteria; order Thiotrichales; family Thiotrichaceae; genus Thiolinea. Next base: position 11,454 of record JBMZDK010000106.1, on the reverse strand, counting down.
CCAGAATGCCTCAATCAGGCTAATCGCCAATGCAATCGACACCACCATTGGAATGACGCGCATGAATTCACCTAAAATGCCCGGCAATAACATCAACGGTAAAAAAGCTGCAATAGTAGTCAACACTGCTGTCGTCACCGGCAGAGCAATTTCATTAATCGCCTCCACAGCAGCACTCAGCGGTGTTGCCCCGCGCTGCAAGCGATAATAGATTGATTCTACGACTACGACCGCATCATCCACTAACATCCCGAGCACAATAACCACGCCCAGTAAAACCGTTACATTGAGCGTTTCTCCCTTCATCGATAACACCCAGAAGGTCGCAGCCAGAATAAACGGGATGGCAATAGCCGTCAGGATCGCAATCCGCAGACCGAGAAATAACCAGGCCACCACCAGTACCAACAACAATCCAATCAGCGCATTACTTTCCATAATGTTAATCGCTTCCCGTGTCGGAATGGTCTGATCATCAATCAACACCAATTTGACACCGGTGGTATCAGTAAACTGATTACGCTCGTCAATGTAATTTTTCAGGCGCTCAACCAACTGAATGATATTGGCTTTATCCTGCTTCATGACCGCCAGCATAATAGCCGGTTCACCTTCCAGCCGAACTTCCTGGCTGGAATCGGAACGTGCCCGCTGCACCGTCGCTAAACGTGAAAGCGGTACCTCACGCCCCAAACCCTGTACCGGCATTTCGCCCAACATTGCCGGGTCATTGGTTTTACCAACTAAGCGTATCAGCCAACTCTGGCCTTCAACATCCAGCACACCAGCCGACAAATCCTGAAACCAGCCCTGAATAGTATCGACCAGCTGCCCCGGTGTCAGGCTAAGTGACTCCAGAGCATCAGTATCAAATAAAACCTGAATTTCAGGATTATCCAGCCCGGTGGGATCAACCCGGTCAACACCTTTAACCTGTTCGAGCGCTTTCTCAACATTACGGGCCTGAACACGCAAATTCTCATCATCGCCAACACCCTGTACCGCGATCATTGCCGCCGGAAAGGCATTCGCCGTAGTAATTTCGATGATCTCTGAATCCAGCGTTTCTTCCGGCAGGGTATCAGCCACATTCTGAATTTCACGTCGCAAATCAGCGATACGCTTATCAAACGTGCGCTCATCAATATCATTAAAGCGAATTAGCAGGCTGGATATATTTTCCCGGCTATTACTGGAAGCAAATTTGATATCGGCAATTCCACGGATAGCATCTTCCAACGGATCGGTTACCCGCTTTTCAACATCCTCCGCACTCGCCCCCGGCAAAACGGTTGCAACAGAAATCCAGTTAAAATTGATTGTCGGATCTTGCTGGCGAGGCATCGTGTTATACGCAATGAACCCAATAACCAACACCAGAACAAATGTCAGATTGGCCAGTACATGATTCTGCAATAAACGTGCATACATAATTCAGGCCTGTCTACTGCTGCTTTTCGTAGTCAATAGCCTGACCATCACGGGCACGCAGGCGGTTCGCATCAATCAGCAATGTATCAGCGGGTAAATCAACCAACGCAGGCTGTCCTTCCTGCGCATTATTCAATGGCTGGAATTTTGACTTATCATCCACAGCCAGCATAACACCCAGCTTTCCTTCTCGCCGCACCAGCCAATCCGGAGCCAGAGACGGGATATTACCCTGCCATAACAAACGCCCGCTTTTCCCTACCGGAAAACCATGCAAGTCTTTAATTTTAAAGCGCACTTCCTGCGTACCGGTCGCCTGATCTACTCTGGCAATCACCGCCCGCCGTTCAACTTCCAGCTTTTCATCATCAGCAATAAATCTGACTTGCGCGCTGTTTTCTTCATCACGGATCTCATCGGCTGATAAACGAACGCTGACTTCCATTTCATCCGTCTGCAAAATCTGGAACGCTACTGAACCCGGAGCAGCCACCTGGCCCAACTGCAAACCTCTGGAGGTAATCTGGCCGGAGAATGGTGCAGTAATTTCGCAGCGCCCCACTACAATTTCAGCAGTTTCTAATTGCGCCAGAGCAGTTTCCAGCTCAGTTTCAACAGTGGCCAGATCTGCCTTTGCTGCTTCCCATTCTGAACGGGCAGTTACTACATCTGCTTCAGAAACATCCGACTCAGCAGCCGATACATCAACATTTGCCTTACTGGCTTCGACATTCGCCTTATTCGCTTCAACGTTTGCCTGATTGATCGCAACTTCAGCCTGCGCGCTGGCAATATCAGCTTTACCCGCTTCAACCTGCGCCTGTGAGGCACGAAAATCGCCTTCGGCTGAACTGATTTCAGCAGTAGCAGTCGCAACCGCCGCCTGCGCAGCCCCGGCATCTGCCTGTGCAGCATTTAATGAGCTTTGTGCAGAATCAAAACTGGCCTGTGATTGCTCAAACAGATCAGCAGCAATCAGCTTACGGGAACGCAATTGCTGATTACGCTTCAACTGTGCCTGTGCCAGTTTGAACTGCCCCTGTGCTGCAGGCACTCTGGCGCGCGCTGCTGCTGCCTGTGACTTTGCAGTATTGACTCTGGACTTCGCGGTATTAATTCGGGTGCCGGTTGACTGCATCGTTGCCGTTGTTGCTTTGACTCTTGCTGTCGCCGCATTCACTCTGGCACTAGCTGCGTTAACCTGTGATTCTGCGGCATTGACCTGATACTGCGCGGCATCAACCTGTGACACCGCAGCATTGACACGCGAAACTGACGCACCGGAACGTGCTACCGCTGCTTTCACCCGCGACTCTGCCGCTCCGGCCCGGGCTGCTGTTGCCGCAATACGGGCTTTAACCGTTTCCACACCTGCTTTTGCCTGTCGCAGCGAAGCTTCAAAATCACGACAGTCCAGCAACGCCAGTACATCTTCCTCATGTACCTGGTCACCAACATTGACACTGATTTCGATCACCCGCGCAGTCAGCTGAGAACTAATCGGAGCATCATTCAGGCTGACCAGTTCTGCTTCCACATCACGTTGTACCGGAACCGCCACATCTCCCAGTTTCACAACTGTTACGGACAGCACTTCATCGGTTTTATTATTTTCGGCGGCATTCAGCAAGGTAACCGCTAAACAGCTCACTGTTACCAAACCAGTCAGCACAACCTTTTTCATGAATATCATTCAGGTTATAACCACTACATAACGTTGCGAAACGATAGCGTGAAGGATATAACACTCCATTCGATCTGACTATTAACTATTAATTGCTTCCTGAACTTATAAGAGAGAATAAAATGCCGGAATTGTTTTCCACTGACTGGATGAATGAACTGCAAAACCAATGGAATGAGGAACCCAAAATAAAAGAGCCACTCTCCGAAATCGGTTTTAGTGCCATTATGGCTTGTGGTTTCAAAAATGAAGATACACCACGTGGAATTTTTGTTATCGAAGATGGGGAATGTGTTCGTACCGGCATTTATGACGGGGAAACGCTGGATTGGGATATGCGGGCATCACGCCGGGACTGGATGAAATGGGTTACAAAAGGCATTGGACTCACCGGACTGGGCATAGCTTACACCACCGGCAAACTGAAATTTCTTGCCGGTGATTACAGCGAACTCATTCAAAATCCGACACTGGGTAAAGCCTTTGTAAAATCTCTTGGATTGATGAAGAAGATTGAGACAGAATAATTACTGTAAATCGTACAGGTGTGCTGACATTAATCCACCGTTAGCACTCCTGCCCTGACACAATTCCCCTACTTCATACCTGAACAGGTTTATCAGGCTTATTGTCTTCCAGAAGCGGAGAACCAGACTCAGTAGCAGTTTCCGGAGCAACTTCCGTCAACACCGGATCTTCCCGAATCTCAACCACCTGCTGTTCTTCACGCTGTACCACCTCTTCCGGAGAGGCATCATCTGAGCCAAAAACCACTCCCAAACCCAACAAAAAGATACTGGAATACCAAAACCAAAAACCCAACCCCTGCCCGGTTATTGGTGTGCTGCTGGCTGAACCAGGTAATACATCAAACCAAAATGCCTGAGTAGCAACCAATAAACCAGCAGCGGCCAGCAAAGTTGCACGCAGCGGTGCGGTGTACATCATAATCACCGCCATCAGCATAAGCAGATTGGCATACCAGGCAAACTGAAACATCGCAAACCCCATCCAACCGGTTGCAAACACCCAATAACCGGCAATTGTCCGTTCCGGTGTTTCAAATACCGGAAACCAGAAAGCAGCAACCCACAATAAGCCTCCCAGAAATAATGCTGGTGAAGCGACAGGCAGACGACTCAGAGATATTGAACGCATATTGATTCCACAGATAAACGACAGGGTTATACAGCCACTCTTGGGGGTAAACACGAGTGGGTCTATTATAGAGCTTTCCGTTGTTCCCGGTAGAATATTTATCATAAACCACTCAATACACTGACGATCTGCTCAGCACTTCATCAGTGCAAACACCTCCCCAAAGCAGTGCACAAAATCAATAATGCACCGAAGCAGGGAGGAATTATGCGCTTTTTTTGAATAGCAAATACTAAACCGATAAAAACGCCTGGATGGCAACAAAAAACACTGGGCAGCCAGCAATGACTCCTTATGATGAGGCCACGATTAGACACTGTAGGGGTTTCAGATGGAACAGGTTATTCCGGCACTGGATACACTGTTTGTACTCATTGGCGCAGTCATGGTATTAGCAATGCACGCGGGCTTTGCGTTTCTTGAAGTCGGCACAGTAAGACATAAAAATCAGGTTAATGCTCTGGTTAAAATCATTGCAGATTTTGCTGTTTCAACCATCGCTTACTTTTTTGTGGGTTACTACATCGCTTATCAGGTAGGTTTTTTTGAAAGCGCCAGTGTATTAGCAGAAAAGAATGGTTACGAACTGGTTAAATTTTTCTTTCTGTTAACCTTTGCAGCAGCTATTCCTGCGATTATCTCCGGAGGCATAGCGGAACGTGCAAAATTTTACCCGCAGGTTATCGCTACTTTTCTTCTCGTGGCACTCGTATACCCTTTCTTTGAGGGTATCGTCTGGAATGGCGCGTTTGGTGTACAGGCAGCGTTTGAATCACTATTTGGCGCACCTTTTCATGATTTTGCCGGCTCTGTTGTTGTACATGGTATGGGGGGTTGGCTGGCATTAGGAGCTGTGATTCTGCTCGGTGCCAGACAAGGTCGTTATAATAAAAAAGGTCAGCCCATGTCAGCACACCCGCCGTCCAGCATCCCGTTTCTGGCGCTTGGTGCATGGACATTGAGTGTCGGTTGGTTTGGGTTTAACGTGGTATCAGCACAGGCAGTAGAAGGCATAAGCGGGTTAGTTGCCATTAATTCCCTGATGGCAATGGTGGGTGGTATTCTGGCCGCTATTTTTGTCGGCAAAAATGACCCCGGATTTGTCCATAATGGCCCATTGGCAGGCTTGGTTGCCGTTTGTGCAGGCTCTGATCTTATGCATCCGGTTGGTGCCTTACTGACCGGAATCATTGCTGGTGTGCTGTTTGTCTGGGCATTTACTGCTGCCCAAAACCGCTGGAAGATTGATGACGTCTTAGGTGTCTGGCCACTACATGGTTTGTGTGGTGCCTGGGGAGGCATTGCCGCCGGTATTTTTGGCCTGGAAGCGCTGGGAGGCATGGGTGGTGTCAGCTTCATGGCACAATTGGCCGGAACCCTCATGGGAATTACCATTGCCACTGTAGCAGGATTTGTTGTTTATGGTGCGCTCAAGAAGACCCTGGGTATACGGCTGAGTGAAGAAGAGGAATATGCCGGGGCTGATCTCAGTATCCATAAAATTAAAGCCAATCCGGAAATTTAAGTTCCGGTTTTACCTGCCTGTCTGAACGTCATTTATGTTAGATTTCGGGTATGACGCAGACAATTATAAACTGGCTCAGCCAATATCAAACCGCACTGACCTGGCTGGGCCTGATCTCCCTGTTTATGTTTATTTTTTCGTTGTTATTGTTGCCCTGGCTGATAAAAAAGATTCCGGACAACTATTTTCAGCGTAAACCGGAAAAATCCGGCTTAAGCACATTATTATCACCCCGCAATCTGATACGAAATATCATCGGCTTTTGCATTCTGCTGGCAGGTCTGGCCATGTTTGTCCTTCCCGGGCAGGGTATTCTCACCGCACTGGTTGGCATCGCAATCATGAAGTTTCCCGGAAAATTCAGACTCGAACGCTGGTTAATCAGCAGAAATGGCGTTTTACCAGCAGTTAACTGGTTTCGGCGCAAAACAAACTCGCCTGAATTAAAGGTCTAACCCGTTACCCGATGAACCCTGCCATCTACAAACAGCTTGCCTGATAAGTCACTGTGCCCCGGTAAATGCCTGCTGCTGGCATCGTTGTATTATCGTAGCGATATTGCCAAATCGCTGAACGGTCAGTCACTACACCATACGCCGTTGTCGCCACCATGACTTCACTAGCTGCCGCATTGTCTAACATGGGCGCGGGCAAACCAACGTCTGAGCTGGTTGTTTGTAAAGTGCCAAAAGGGATGTGATAACCAGTAGCGTTCTGCATTCCCTGACTATCAGATACCGAGTACGATAGCTTCACCTGACCACAGTTTGATCGTACTTTGACATTCACTCCATTGTTAACGTCGCTGCCACTAATACCGGATGGTGTAATACCTCCTGTGGCCAAAGCAGGTGGAATATCCCCAGTGTACGCCCCCTGAGTTGGCAATTCTGGTGTCACATCAAAGGCCACCTCAGCGACCTGATTTTCAGAACCCACCTGGAAGTACAAAAATGCCGGAATTTCGATCTTCACTTTAACCGGCAGCTCCGAAGTTAAGCCATCGGTACAATCAACCCGTATCGCATCGGCAGATAACGGTACCAGTAATAACACCGGTAACAACCAATGGTACCGCAATGACTCATTCCTGATGGTTATGCCCCTTGTCATACCTATCCCCCCTTTTTTTATTGTGGTATGCCACGTGTTAAAAACTCACCTTCATAAATACCGGCCGGAAGCACCTGACTATTCGCAAAATTGAACTGCAAATTGAAAATATTATCGCTTTTCTGAGCACCGTAAATCAGGCTTTGCACACCATCAGCAAACTGCCCATCGCCTGGCGTATTGCCCTTGGTTTCCGTAGCATTCCCCTCAGTCCAGCTGATAGTTGAGAATGGTATGCTGACAGTACTTGCACAATTAGTGCAGCTAAGTGGCGTACTACTATCCATATACATTCTGGCCCCGGTGGCCGACTTTTTTTTCACTGCCAGCCGAAAACGCACATGATTCGCTAAAGTCCGGTTATTACCAGCAAAACTGATACTATCCGGAATTACAGGTATACCGTTGCCCACTCCGGAACCCGGCACTTTGAAAGTAATCTCTGGTGAAGGCGTATGCCAGCGACCATTAACCAGGTAATGGGTTGCCGCACCAAAAGGATCATTGATCCTGCACTCGGCATGCACAGCAGACATAAACAGGCAACCAAACACCCCCACACAACTCAATAGCCAATGTATTGATGACATAAAGACTTACCTTATAATTTTTTATCGATGGCAAATGCGCCCTTGCTCCAATACAAATCCCCTTTCAGAGAGAGAGGTGCACGAACCGGAGTCTGATGCAGTTTACCATTCAGGTGTGGGGTAAGTTCCAGCAAGCGGGTCTCGCCAGGCATAATCGGCATTGATGAGACTGAGAAATCGAGCGCTTTACCACTACCATCAACACCAGCCAGAGTGCCCTGCAGGCGTCCGTGCGCATTTCCTTTATTGCTGACCTGCACAAATGATTTACCTGATTGCAGTTTAATTGTCTTTATTTGCAGTTGCGGCTCAGCACCACCAATCGCAAGATACACAATCACCGCAAGACGCCCATTAACCGGTAGATTGAGGTTATTACCAACCTTATTCGCTGCGGGGCTGACACCCTCAATCATCAACGCAAACCGGCATTCCCTTTGCGTCACACCTTCCGGCACATGCACCTCAAAGCGCATCTTACGCTTACCGGTCTTCCTTACTGTAATTTTCCGCCGTTCAAGCCTGACCCAGGGCCGGCAACTACCGGGTAACAGAGCATCACTAAATGTCAGATTACTGCCCTTTAAACTCCAGTCGCTGGTACGCACCGAGTATTGTTCATCGGCATTGCTCATATTGAATATTTCCAGCACCTGACGCGTTACCTGGCCTGCTGAACCATTTATTTCATATCGTGGCGGTGATACCGCAGCCGAAAACCCTGCCGCCTGCAAGAATGATGAATTCAGTATCAGCATCACCCACACACCTGAGAACCAAAATTTCATAATATTCTCCTTGTCGTCTGTAAATAGCGGGAGCAGAAATACTCCCGCCATGACGACACTATGTCCTTACAAAGTCGCGAGGGTATAAACCACTGAAGCGGTATAAACACCACCAGCTGGCACGGAAGCAGGTGTATAGGTATACGCCCAGGTATCAAGTTCGCGCACAACACCATTAGCATTCGCCAGCGTTACTGCAGCACTTTGCCCGCTATTTACTAGCGTAGGGTGAGTTATATTGCCGGTATTAGCAGCCGTAATCTCTGAGAGATGGGGTTGATTTCCGGAAGCAGTTGTAGAGGTAAAGTCTGTTGATGTAGCTGACAGTGACAAATCCGCACCGGTATTGCCAAAGGCCGCAACCTTCAGAATACCGTCACCGGCTTTGTCCGTTTCAGATTCATCATCACTGGTCGCCGCTAAAGATGATGGCGAACCTGTTTTGTTCCAATGATCCGCTGTCGCATCAACATTAGCAGAAGGATCGCTCAGGCTGGTGCCAAAAGCATAATTCCACTCCACTGTATTCACACTTCCGGCCCAGTCACCAACACGCAAAATCATAATTTTGGGGATTGTGATTTTAAATTTAACCTGCGCGGTTACATCGGCCGGATCACCACTTGAATTATATGAAATACCTGCCTCACCCAATACATTGCCTGACAACATTGACAGAGCAAGACTGGACACTAACAAGGTGAGTTTTAGTTTTTTCATGAATGACCTCATTTGTTTATTGTTATTTATTTCACGTAAAACCGGGGTGGCTGCAGGCGCAGCCCTTTTTGCCTATAGCCGCTGTTAATCCAGATTATCCAAACTAACTAACGGTAAATAAACATACTGTGTCTGGCGGATTTTCACCGTTATTTTTTCTGTCGCTCTTTCCGCCAGTTCCCAGGGCAGAGGAACAGTCTCTTCCCTGATGCCCAGTTGATGCTCACCTGCACCAACTAAAGCAAACTCAAATTCTCCATTACTGTTTGTCGTCTCCGGCACATTGCGCTGATCCAACACCACACCAATACCAGACGCCGCTTTTTCCAATGGCTGTTTCTTACCATCACCATTCGTATCGTAAAACACAACGCCACGAATCGTACCGCTGCGACGGCTCGCTTTATTCAATGCCTTGCCCCAGCTGCCGTTATAGCTAAGGGTTGCATTCACACTGAACTCAGATTCAGTGTCATCGTCATGCTGATCATATTCCAGCCCACCTTCAATAGCCCATTGTGAACTTAGCTGGTAACTACCCGCAAACCGATAATTTACAGTCTGTCGCTGAGTTTTATTCTGATCAGAACTTCCCAGATTGATATTCGCTCCGAGGTAGTTGCCATCAGTAAACTCACGTCGCCATGAAGCACCTAACCGATAAGCATTGTAATCACTTGTACTGAGATCATAATGTCGGCCAAGGAACTGAACGCCTACATCATTCGCAGCCGGTAATAACCATTGATGCGAATAATTCAGCTCATACTCCCGGCCTTTATCCTCGTTATTACTACTGTTTGCATCTTTAGCACTCAATTGAAAGCGATTACTATGCCCACTGGCAAAACGTTTTGCAGTATAAGCACTGACATAAAACTGACCACCATCAGACTGCTGATTATCAAACGAGAGATAACTGGCTGCTGCACCAAGCTGCGTTGCCTTATTCCATTTATAATTCAGGCTTTGACGAACACTAATACGACGCTCCCGGTCATTTTCCTGCCAGTCAAATGACGAATGAGAATTATAACGCGGATGGGAATAAGCAGTGCGCCAATAGGCACCTTTTCCTTGTCCACCTAAAACTTCTCCCATCCATTGCACTTCTTTTGCGAGCTGATAGCCCCCCCATTGGTGTCGAAAACGATTTGAAGCCGTCTCTCCATCAATCCAGATTCCGGTGTTACCCTTCGCATTCAAAGCCTGCAATTTAAAATTATATTTCCCACCTTGCTCCCTGTGACGCATAAAAGCAGAGTATTCCAGCTCTGCTCCAATACCTTCACCTTCAACACGCCAGGCCTGTGAACCAACAGTCCAGTTATCATTAACATGATGCGCTACCCCCAGACCAAACACCTTTTCATCACCGGCTTCGAAACCGGAGACCGCAGACAACCCACCTTTTTCACCCGCCATAAAGCGAATCTCAGTATCCTCAGATTGCAAATAACTGCTCCAACCCTGAAAGATCTGGGGTGTTAAACTCACCTGAGAAGAGTTGCTGATTAAACTATTCTGAAAGTTATGGTTCACCCCCAATGTGTTATGCATTGTCCAGTCTTCTGACACAATCCATCCATCCTGCTGCAAAGTCAGGTGGTAATCACTGAACTGTGTAACAACGTCATCCGTCAGCAGATTCTCATGATATTCCGCCGCCTTAGTGATTAACGTAAAATCTCCAAATCCGATTGTTTGCCAGTAAGCCTGCATATTCAGGTCAATACGATTATCGCTTTGCTGACCATTATCCATATGCCGAAATTCACTGCTCAGAAATACAGTGCGGAGATTACCTTCAGCCTGCTGTCGTTCACTGATTGATTCCAATTCTTCAGGTGGCAAATCCTCAGCAACAGAAGCATCAATCAACTGATCAATATAAGCATTCTGAGTAGCCTGCTGTTGATTCTTTTCTTTTTCACGCTCTGCAACTTCTGCATTAGTAAGCGAAACGATGCCTTCTGTAGAAGCAGCCAGCGCACTCTCCGAAAAAATACCGGAAAATATGAAGACTGAGATACACAGCTGCTTTAGCTGCATTCTCCTGAAAACTCTGTTCGCTTGTTTTTCGTTATTGTTATTCATTGCTGAATTGCCCAAATTTCAGCCAGTAATATTATTACCGTTATTATGACAGTTGTACGTTAAAAATTAAGGACATAGAGACAAACGGCACTACCAACTATTTTACTGCCAACAATGCAAAAATTGAGATAACTCAAATATTTTCAACAGCTTAACAAAATTCAGTTACATCACGGCATCACAGGTAAAATTTAACATTTACTTAGATATGTCAAGGATAAAACTTATATTAATGTCTCATACAGAGAGGTTGGTTATGAAAAACACATTAGCAACATTGATTATATTTTTTGCATTATTCAGCCAAAACACTCAGGCTCAATCCAATATTACCTTATCAGGTAACGC
>JBMZDK010000105.1:0-12849 GCA_049614265.1 Thiolinea sp. | reverse complement strand
ACCGTTTACCGTATTTCTTCTCCAACTGACGGATATAATCCTTCCGTTGTTTGGTACTCATGCCAGGCAAACGCTTATGCAGCTTTTCCTGCTCAGCCTTTGGCAGGCTTTTAACCCACTTACGCCACGCCTTCAGTTTCAGGCGCTTGGAAAGCGGCATCCTCTTATAACGATCCAGCTTGCGAATAATTTTTGCCTTGCTGGACGCCCCCAGAGCCTGCCACTGTGTATGGCGCTTTTTTATTTGCGCACGCTCACCGGAAGATAACCTTGCCCAGGCACGCATGGTTTTTTTAGTTGCGGCCGGATAACTCTCCCATTGGCTTTTAAACGGTTTAAGGACAGAACGCTCCCGGGCACTTAACTGACTCCACCCCAAATCCGCAGCTAATACCGTCGAAGGCAGCAAAAACAGGCTGCCCACAATAAACATAACGCCAACCAATTGTTTATGTCGTCGCGGGGCACTAACATCTTTATTCATTATTGACTCCCTTTTATATACATTACTTCTTCTTCAAGCCATGCAAAGGAGATTTCATCTTCTGTCCCGGCAGTATCCGCACCAATTTCATCCCAGTAACGTCCATACTCTTCCCACCAGCCCATCATCGCAACAATGTCATCAGCAGTATCATCTGCACTGACCGGAACCATCCAGATCATCAAAAACATTGTCACCACAAGGAATCCTTTCCTGCTAACCATTACACACCTACCCGTATTCTGCCGCCAGCCACTCATATATTTCCAGATTTTCCAGAAACTCAATATCTTCATTTGACATCAAAACATCCATTTCGCTCAATGCCCGATGTTCATTTTGCTGAATATCTACACCGGATGATAAACTATTCCCCGTTTTGTGCTGTGGCGCGAGGACTAAAGAGATGCTGAACACCGCTACCAACACGGCAACTGACGCTTGGGCAACAGGTGCACTTACCAGAGAATTCGCTGATATGCTTTGCCATGACCGTGGCAGCCAGGCAGTTTCGTGCTGTTGTGAAACAGCTTCCACTCTGGCACGACGCAGTCGCCCTAACATCTGACTATCAATCGAATCAGCCTGCTGAGACAGGCCGGTGCCGATTAGCTCATACAACTCGCCTTCCAAATTTTTTTTATTCATTGGTATTCTCCTAAACTTTCCCTAAGCCCGTGTATTGCTCTGGAATAATGTGTTTTTACACTGCCTTCCGAGCATTTCATAATTTGCGCTGTTTGTGAAATATTATAGCCTTCCCATGCTCTGAGAATCAGAGCCTGTTGCTGACGCAGAGGAAGGTTGCCAATTAAATGGCTGAGATGCTCCCCAAGCATATCACTACTCATCTGCCGCTCTGGTTCCGGAAACAATGTCTGCGGAATTTTTTCATCCGGTGCCTGATCATTTCCTTCACTATCGACACCAAAAAATACCCGCCAGCGGTTACGCACGGTACGCCGACGATACCAGTCATTAATTCTGCTATGCAGAATTGTATTAAATAAAGCCCCCCACTCGGATTCGGGTCGATTCCCGTATTTTTGCGCCAGCTTTAACATTGCATCCTGTACAATATCCAGCGCTTCTTCTTCATCCTGTGTCGCCATTCGCGCTGTGACAAAAGCGCGCCGCTCAACACTCTGCAGGAAGCGGTTCATCATTGCTGCTGAGTTCAGGTCACTCTCCTTTCGCTCCCTGTCTGTCATCTCTTCCACAGCATCAGGTTGTGACACAACAGCCTGATTATTATTTTGTCGGATCCCTTGTAATAACATCTGCGGTATATAGTCCTTTTAACGGTTTTATCGGGTCAAACGTTGACACTAAAACTGCGCTTTCCTTATTTCTGTGAAATAATTATGGGAAATAAGTTCAACTCATTTCTCTGTAGCGACCCAATTCGCCCAACAGATCAGCAGTAACAAATAAGCAATAAAGCTTTGTTCAGGAAAGGAGAATTACAGATGCGCTGGAGATCAGGCAGACGCAGCAGCAATATTGAAGACAGACGTGGCAGCGGCAGAAGAGGCAGTCGCCCCGCAAAATTCGGTGGCATCGGGCTAATACTGATGCTGGTATTTGCCTGGTTCATGGGCGCAGATGCTCTCCAGTTACTGGGCATGGCAGGCGGGCAGATGGGTGGAAGCGCGACCACACAGCAAAGCAGCACTCCGGCATCAGCGGCTGAACAGGAAAGTGCCGAGTTTGTTAAGGTAGTGGTCGCCCAAACTGAAGACGTCTGGAATCCATTATTCCGTCAGGCCGGACTCAAGTACCGGGAACCAAAACTGGTGCTTTATAACGATGAAGTGCAATCCGCCTGTGGCTTTTCAACCGCCGCAACAGGGCCGTTTTATTGCCCGGGTGATCAAAAGGTTTATATCGACCTCAGTTTTTTTAAAGAGCTGAAACAAATGGGTGCTCCCGGTGATTTTGCTCAGGCTTACGTACTTGGCCACGAGATAGCCCATCATGTACAAAAGCAACTCGGCACATCCGACAAAGTGATGCGCATGCAGCGACAGGTTAGCCAGAGTGATTCAAACTTCCTCTCAGTTTTACTGGAGCTACAGGCGGACTGTTATGCGGGTGTCTGGGCTCATCACGCACAAAAACAACAGCAAATTCTCGAACGGGGTGACATTGAAGAAGGTCTGAACGCAGCAGCATCCATTGGGGATGATCGTCTGCAACGTATGTCAGGACGACGTGTAAATCCTGATAGCTTTACCCATGGCACCTCAGCGCAGCGTGTACAGTGGTTTAAAACCGGCTTGCAATACGGCGACATGAACCGTTGTGATACCTTCGCCCAACTTAAATAAACGCCACAGCTCAACACATTAAACAGATTGCCCTCCAGCAAGTTTTGAAGGGCAATCAATCAAACCGTAACCCTTCCAGCCGAAACCATCATCCATCTCACTTTCAGCTCTGCAATGTTAAACTTTCCTGACATACAATAATCAGGAATATCAATATGCAACGGGCTATAAAACAATTTATTCTGTTTCTATTCATCGCACTCTGCCTGCACACACAGGCTGCTGCCTTCCCCAAACACAATTCGGTTCCGGGAGGTATTGCGATCCTGGCAATTGCTCCAACCAGTGCAAAGCGCCCTATCGTTCACTATGAAGGTAATCGGGTCACCGTAGTGCCCCATCAAAAAGAGTGGGTCAGTTTAGTGGGCATACCACTTGATGCCACGACAGGAACCCACAAAATCAGCATTACTCACCCGGTAACGCAAAAACGATTTGATGCACCTTTTCAGGTTAGCCAAAAGCACTATCGTTTGCAGCGCCTGACTATTCGCAATAAAAACAAGGTCAACCCAAACAAAAAATCCACAGAACGTATTATTCGTGAATTAGCTGTGCAAAAACGATTGAAAACACAATTTTCTGAACGTGAGGCTCAGCTTGATTTTATGAAACCGGTGAAAGGCAGAGACAGTGGGCGCTTTGGCTTACGTCGTATCATCAATGGCCAGAAACGCAATCCGCACAGCGGTATGGATATTGCTGCACCAACCGGTACGCCTGTTCGTTCCACAACAGATGGACAGGTATTATATACCGGCGACTTCTTCTTTAGCGGCAACGTAGTTTATGTTGATCATGGTTCCGGAGTAATTAGCATGTATGCGCACCTGAGCAAGACTAATGTCCAACCGGGACAATGGATAAGCAAAGGCCAGATAATCGGGGAGGTTGGTAGTACAGGACGCGTTACAGGGCCACACTTACACTGGTCAGTGTATCTGAACGGTCAGGTCATAGACCCGGGCTTATTCACCCAAAAAATGAATTGATTAAAAAACTGCCTAAGCATTCAGGTTTAGTTCAGTGCCTTCTACATAGAATAAAATTCAACTTCAGCAGGAATCGCAAAATAAATTGGGGTTTGTGGTAGCGGTTCTGTCGTCAGGAGATACTGTAATAAAAAAATAAGTTTACGCCGTTCTGACACTCAATGGCTTAGAGGTTTCAGAATGACGCGAGCTGAGGTTGTTGATTCTCGATCCTGCCCGTTCAACCGGCCATTCATTGGGGAGCTGGTTGTTGGGTAGAGACTGAGAAGAGATTATTGGTTTGCATTTCTGGGATTGCAACCAAATTCTCAACGACTTCAGGTTTACCTGTTGTCATCCAAAACCTAGCGTTTTGGAGTTCTTGAGTCACCTTCACAAAGCACGCGAGCCTCTTGGCTCGCGTTTTTTATTTCTATACAAGTATAATAAATTTTTATTCAGCTGGCAATCAGTTGCTTGTAGTTTTTTGCGCGTTTGTTAGTATTAGTTACCAGTTACTGCGCAGCATGCCAAAATGCAGAGTCCTTGATAATCAATGCATGCGTACTTATATATTATAAAAGCATTCAGTAAACGGATTAGCGTTTTATGACCTATACCCTGCGAAAAATTGTTGGTTTCTTTCTCCTGTGCATGACCATTGGTTTAACCAGTCTGCAGTCCATTTTTTACCTGTTCCTGTGAAGTCCACTATGTCAAAAGCTAAACGCTATGCCCCGGCAGCACAGGATGCCGCCCATACTATACGCTATGGCCTTAAAGGGATCTTGCTATATTTACTCCCCTTCCCTGCTTTAATCGCTGGCATTGTCTCACTCGTCAGAGGTGATATCGGCGGAACATTAGTCACCGGCGGAGCCTTTGCAGCTTACATGGTTGCCGCACACATTGCCCGCCATGGCTTTAAATTAGAGGGTGAATACAAACGTCGAAAAATTGCCCGTGCACCGCGCGCACCCTTCAAAACCGTATCAGCCATTTTTATAGCTATCACCACAGCGCTACTCGCGAAATTTGGTGCCAGCTACTCTATCCCGGCTGCCCTTGTCATGGGCGGAGCCGCTTTTTTAGGATTTGCACTTTATTATGGCCTTGATCCCCGTAAGGACAAGTCCGGTAATATCAGTGGTTACGGTGTTTCTGTCGAAGAAGTACTCGATGCATTAGATGCTGCTGAAGTTCGAATCAAAGCCATCGATAAAGCTAATAATAAAATCAACAATCCGGATTATCACCAGAGTCTGAACCGCATTACCCATAAAGCACGGGAAATCCTTGGCAGCATTGAAGAAGATCCAACCCGTCTGTCACGTGCCCGCAAGTTTCTCAAAGTTTATCTTGATGGCGCACAGAAAGTAACCGAAGGCTATGTAAAGAGCAATTCTAACCATATTGGCACCACAGAAGCATTAGAAACAGATTTCAGCAATGTCCTCAATTCCATTGAAGAGACCTTTGAGGAACAGCACACTAAATTGTTGTCCAACGACAACTTTGATCTGGATGTACAGATTGAAGTTCTTGAACAACAATTGAAACGTGAAGGCGCTTTCTAGCGACAATAACTACATAAATAACCGTGTGATAAAGGTTTTCAGCTGACAAAGCCCGCTATAATTCAGGCTTGAGCGCAAGAATAACTGACAACCTTCACATGCGCAGTTAACACTGAAAACGATCTTAAATTCCAAATAACAAAGATTATTTTCATACAGCGCCGGAAGATAAGTAGCCCAACTCAGATAACAACCGGAGTTAGGGCTGGTAATAAACTACCGGCACCATGACATTCAGGAGAGTACCCACATGAGCGATACTGCCGTACAGACCGTTACCACAACTGACATCGCCGTTATTCCCGGCACCGAACTCAAAACGGAACCTGTTATTACGCAGGAAATCGTGCCTTATGAACAGGTTGAAGATGAAACAGATAAAAAAGAACTGGAAGTCATTATTGGTGAGATTGACCTGAAAGACCGCAGCAGCATTATGTTCTTTGGTAGTAAAACCCAGGAGCAAATGACGACCATTTCAGAAAAAATGCTTGAGGGTGTAAAGAACAAAGACCTTGGTCAGGCCGGTAATGCTCTTAACGACATGGTCACCGCAATCAAAGGCTTCGACATTGACGAACTTAATCCAAATCGCAAACAGGGCTTTTGGGAACGTTTGTTTGGTAAAGCTAAGCCTGTCGTACAGTTCCTCAATAAATATGAAGACGTTCGCAAGCAGATTGACACCATTACCGATGACATGGAAGGCCATAAAACACAACTGCTGACGGATGTGGTTACGCTGGACAAGCTATATGATGCCAATCTGGATTTCTTCCATAAACTGGAATTATATATTGCGGCCGGTGAAGAAAAGCTCCAGCGCATTGAAAACACAGAAATTCCGGCCTTGGTTGCAGAGGCAGAAGCAAATAACGAAGATATGCTGGCGGCGCAGGCACTGCGCGATTTACGCAGTGCACGCGATGACCTTGAGCGACGCATACATGATTTACGCCTGACCCGGCAAGTTGCGATGCAAAGTTTGCCCAGCATTCGCCTGGTGCAGGAAAATGACAAAACCCTGATTAATAAAATTAATTCGACGCTGATCAATACAGTGCCACTTTGGAAGAATCAGCTGGCGCAGGCCGTCACTATATTCCGCATGAGCGACGCTGCTGATACCGTGAAACGCGCCACTGATTTAACAAACGATTTACTGGAATCCAACGCCGAAAACCTGCGCACCGCAAATCAGGAAGTACGCCGACAAATGGAGCGCGGTGTTTTTGATGTAAATTCTGTACGTAAAGCAAATGACAGCCTGATTGCTACAATTAATGACTCACTGCAGATCGCCGAAGAAGGCAAATCAATGCGCGCCAAAGCTGAATCAGAAATTCAGCAAATGGAATCCGAACTGCGTCAGGCACTCATTGCAGCGAAATCGAAAGCCAACAATCCGGCAGCACAAGCATCCTAAGGGAGAATAAGCATGGGATTATGGGATAAATTAATGGGTGAATTCATTGATGTCATCGATTGGACAGATGACAGCAATGACACCATGGTCTACCGTTTTGAACGCCACGGTAACGAAATCAAATATGGCGCAAAACTCACGGTGCGTGAGTCGCAGGTCGCAGTCTTTGTCAATGAAGGCCAAATTGCCGATGTCTTAGGCCCGGGCCTGTACCAGCTGGAAACGCAGAATCTGCCAATCCTTTCCACCTTACAACATTGGGATCACGGTTTCAGCAGCCCGTTTAAGGCAGAGGTCTACTTCTTTAACACCAAGCAGTTCGTCAACCTGAAATGGGGCACCCGCAATCCTATTATGGTACGCGACCAGGAGTTTGCAGCTGTCCGTCTGCGTGCCTTTGGCACATATGCTGTCAGAATTGATGACGCCAAAAAGTTCATCCAGGAAATCATGGGGACTGATGGCCACTTCACCGTTGACGAAATCAGTGATCAGCTGCGCAACCTCATTGTGTCACGTTTCTCTACTGTAGTGGCGAAATCCAATATTCCGGTTCTGGATATGGCAGGTAACTATGAGCAGCTCAGTGAATACGTCACGCAAAAGATTTCACCGGAATTCACTGATTATGGCATCGAACTGACTAAAGTACTGATTGAGAATATTTCGCTGCCGAATGAAGTTGAAGAAGCCCTCGACAAACGTAGCAGCATGGGCATGATTGGCAATCTGGACAAATACCTGCAGTACCAGGCTGCCGAAAGCTTAGGCAAAGGCGACGGTAACAGTGGCATGGATATGGGCATGGGTTTTGCAATGGCCAATAAAATGGCAGATACCCTGCAGTCACCCTCTCCTGCGCAGGCGGCTACTCCATCTCAGGCCGCAGCTACTCCTCCACCGCTCCCACAAAACACCTGGCATGTCGCACAGGGTGATAGCAGCACCGGGCCACATTCCATGCAGAAAGTGGCTGAAATGGTTCAGCAGGGACATATCAGCACAAGCACCCTGGTCTGGAAAGCAGGTATGGAAAACTGGCAGGCTGCCGGAGAAGTGGCTGAACTCAGCAAACTACTCTCACCACAAACACCGCCGCCGCTGCCCGGACAGCAAAGCTAATCCAACGACGATAACAATAATAATCACCGGGCCGGAATGAAGCACTACACGCAAAGCAGAGCTGAAACGCAGGATACGTCTAATACAGTACCGCAGGAACATTTCCCCTGCGGTCAATGTGGCGCTGATCTGATTTATGCACCGGGCATGCGCTCATTAAGCTGTGAGTACTGCGGACACGAAAACCCTATTATTGACCAACCTGTCCGGATCAGAGAATATGACTTTGCTTCAGCATTGGAAGCATTAGCACGCGCGGAACGTCATCCACTGGACAGCACACAAGTCATTAAATGCCCGAACTGTGCAGCTTCTTTTGAACTGAAAAAAAATCAACATGCCGGTGATTGCTCGTTTTGTGGCACACCGGTGGTCATTGGCACAGAACACACTCGTCTGTTTCAGCCGAAATCACTCCTCCCCTTTGTCATTACCGAACAGGAAGCCCGTGCCCAGTTTGACCGCTGGATTAGCAATCTTTGGTTTGCCCCCTCTGCACTGAAAGACAAAGCTAAACGTGACGAAAAACTGCAGGGCATTTACGTTCCCTACTGGACGTATGACAGCCATACTGACAGCATGTACCGTGGCCAGCGGGGCAAAGTGTATTATGAACGCCGGGCTGTAGTGCAGATGGTTAATGGCCGTGCCCGCAGGCGAGTCGTTAGTGTACCGAAAATCCGCTGGACACCAGTATCAGGCCGGGTTCGGCAATTCTTTGATGATATTCTGGTCGGAGCAACCCGTGCTTTGCCACGCCGGATTCTCGATAGCATTCAGCCGTGGGATCTGAACAACCTGGTATCGTACAACGAAGCCTATCTCAGCGGTTTTCAAAGTGAGATTTATCAGGTTGATCTCGACGAAGGTTTTCAACAGGCCCGCATGCTCATGGATCAGGCGATCCGCAACGCGGTAAGACGAGATATTGGTGGCGACCAACAACAAATTCACGCCCTGGAAACACACCATGCCGACACTACTTTTAAGCATATTCTGTTACCGGTCTGGTCTGCAGCTTTCCGTTATCAAAATAAAACTTACCGCTTCATTATTAATGGCCGAAATGGCCGCACTCAGGGCGAACGTCCCTACAGCAAGATAAAAATCACCCTGCTTATTATCGGCATTCTGATAACTTTGTTTGGTACCGCCTGGTACCTTGAATCCAGTGGCATCTTGCAACAAATGCTATATGAGTTTGAAACTTCATCAAATATCCAGTTTCAATATCACTATCGTTAATACCTCTCATCAGAAAAAATAATTAACACCGAACTCAACCCCGGACAGCCCTGTCCAAATACCTAACACACGAAGCAACAAGAGCAAAAAACCATGACCGGTCAACAGGCCACAACCCTGTTTAAGCAAGGGCTAAGCAAGGCCCGCGTAGACTGAACACTAAATAACCACAAACCTCAGCTCGTCAATTTTATTCGAACGATAATAAGAGCGCGGTTAAGCTGATTATTAACAATAATGAAAATAAAAATCGGGGCATACAACTATGACAAAGCGATTCTTCGGGGGAAGTCGTGTCTTTGCATCACTTTGTTTGTTATTAGGCGGGGCGCTCATCAGTAATAGCGCACAAGCCTATTTCAACACCAATTCACCCATGGGCACCAATACGAATGAAGTACTTGAGTATGACAGCAGCGTGCCATACCTGGACTTATTCAAGGCCTCATTACCATTTCGTGAAGCGGCACCTTATCTAACTAAAGGCCGGGTTGAATACGATCGTTATGGCTGGCCAACCTATATTTCGCAGGGTGGCATGGCGGGTACACGCCTGCTCAACAAATTACATGAAAATGCCATTCCGCGTGGTTATTACACCGTACTGTATGAAGGTCAGGGCAAACTGGAGTATGCGCTTGATGCCAAACTCGTACAGTCACAGCCAGGACGGGATGTCATCTTGCTTGACCCCGGAAAAGACAAGGAATACGGCGTTAAAATCACTATAAAATCAACGACCCGTGGCAATCACCTGCGCAACATCCGTGTTATCCCACAGGGTGGAATCTGCGCCAGCAATCCGTTTCAGCGCGTCAACGGCCCAACACAATGCGGACGCAATGATTACCTCGATTTTGAACGCCACCATGAAAAGATTATCTTTAACCCGGATTATCTGAAATTCATGCGTGACTATAAAGTCGTGCGTTTTATGAATATGAGTGGTGTTACCCGCAATCCGATTCGTCATTGGAAAGACCGCCCACTGGTACAAAATGCAACCTGGGGGGGCGCTGAAGGTGTACGCGGCGCGCCCATTGAGATCATGGTTGAATTGGCTAACCGGCTACATGCTGATCCATGGTTTACCATTCCACATGGCGTGGATGATGATTATGTGCGTCGCTTTGCCCAGTACGTCAACAAACACCTGGATCGTGATTTGAAGATCTATCTGGAATACAGCAATGAGACATGGAATGGCATCTTCTCTCAGCACGCTTACATGAAACAGGGTGGCAAGCGTCTCGGCCTGACTGACGCCCCGCATGTTGCAGGCTGGAAATTTTACGCTAAACGCTCTGTCGAGATGTTCAAAATCTGGGAGCAAACTTTTCGCGGCAAACAACGCCTGATCCGTGTGCTGGCTGGCCTGACCGGAACTACCGACATGACGGAGACAATGCTCAAGTTTGAGGACGCCTACAAACACGTTGACGCTTTTGCGATTGCGCCTTATGTCTTTGGTGATTATAAAGCTTTGCGCCGCGCCCATTCTGTTCAGCAGGTATTTCAGGTAATGCAGGACAAGCGTTACCACCACTCGCTACCACGGGTACTGGAAGCCATACGCAAACAATCCGCAATGACACGTAAATACGGCGTCGACCTGATTGCCTATGAAGGTGGCCAGCACCTGATTGATGATAAAACCAAAAAGGAAATGCAGCACCCTAATCCACTGTTCTACAAGGCAAACCGTCACCCACAAATGGGAGTGATTTACAAACGTTTGCTGACAGGCTGGAAACAAGCGGGGGGTAAAATGTTTGTGCACTTCTCTTCACCGCGCAAATACAACCGCTTTGGCAGCAAAGGCATTAAGGAATATATCACTCAGCCCGATCATAAAGCACCCAAACAAATGGCAGTGAAAAGCTTTATTAAAAGCAATCCCTGTTGGTGGCAGGGTTGTCGCAGCACAGTTGTAACACGCACAAACAAACCGAAAGCTCTCACAACCACTGAACTGTCCCGGCTGAATAATGATAAAGCTCCACCGCTGCCGAATACACAGGATACCCCCGATCCGGCACCAGCCAGAGCGCCACAACCGACTGCACCAAAAGTACAGCCGAACCGGGCACCGGCAACAAATAACACCATGATCAGCAGTATTCCACAGCTGGACACGAATTTTACTGCGCCCAGCTATCAGCCTAACCAGCCGCAAAATACCTACCGCAATATTCCGCAGCTGGAACCGGTCACCGCAGCACCAACACAGAAATACCAACCGATTTTGGTTGCACTGAACCGGCCGCCACGCGAGCAATATGTTTTTGGTACAAAAGCCGTCGCGAATTACGAACGCAATGGCAATGCCCCATTGCATAATGCATCGACTTATCAGCTACGCCGGATTGTTTCCGGACGTATTGATGGTGCACAGGATCTGGCTGCAATCTGGCAGACCAGCTGGGATGAGCGTAATCTTTATCTGCGTATTGCAGTACGTGACGATCAGTTCCAGCGTGACTCACGCTATAGCTGGGAAGATGACAGCATTGAGGTATTCATTGATGCAGATGCCAGTCGCCAACAGCGCTATGACCAATTTAATGATTTCCACCTGCTGTACCGCTGGCGCGACAAGCGCCTAGTACTGGGTTCGAATTCACAGAATATCGGCGTCGCTCACCAAAGTCAGCACGTTAATGGTCACTATGTACTGGATATGAAAATTCCCTGGGGCGTCATGCGGGTCAGGCCTCGCCCGGGACACCGGCTGGGTATTGATGTACACGTGAATGATGATGATGACGGCCAGGGACGCGAAGGCAAGCTAACCTGGTTTGGCAAGGTTGATGAAGCCTACCGAAACCCATCTGTATTGGGTGAACTGGTTTTACGCTAAACTATCCTCTATAAAATACAGCCCTGCTTTCCTGCGCAAGCGGGGCTGCATCCCCTCTTTAATTATTCAGACAACCCCGCCAGATAAGACGCACCACCCAACTGCCGCATCTGTTTAAGAATATGGCGCTGACGTTTTTTCACTACACTCGACGGTTTCTTGACCGAATACCGTTCCGGCGACGGTAAAACTGCGGCCAATAAAGCAGCCTCATGACGTCGTAGTTTCTTCGGCTTCTTACGCAACAGATTCTGTGCGGCGGCGGCAACACCATAATCCCGCTCGCTGAATTGTGCGATATTCAAATATACTTCCAGAATACGCTGTTTATCCCACAACACCTCAATCAGCAAAGCCAGTCCCCATTCCAGCCCCTTACGCACATAACTACGACCACTCCAGAGAAACAGGTTTTTTGCCACTTGTTGCGTAATCGTGCTGCCACCACCAGCATTACGACCTTTTAACGCAGCCCTTATTGCCTGTTTAGTCGAGGCAATATCGATACCATGGTGTTTAGGAAACAATTGATCTTCAGACGCAACAACGGCAAGAGACAGGTGCGGTGAAATCTCCTCATAGTCCACCCATTTCTGGCGTACCGGCGCTACATTGTCATCAAACCGGGCAGCAATTTGCTGCTGGATCATGAAAGATGATGTAGTGACCGGAGCAAAACGGAATACTAATAACAGGAGAATGATTAAAAGGGTAAGAAGTAACGGAATACGCCATAACCAGTGTAACCAGCGCCACTGGGGGCGTGGCAGATATCTGAGGACAGATATTTGCATGGGGTGCTCGTATAGCCCGAAAATGACACTTTAGCTAATG
>JBMZDK010000104.1:0-12865 GCA_049614265.1 Thiolinea sp. | reverse complement strand
GTGAATTCTACGATCCGTCCAGGGAGAAGTTCGATGGCGAAGCCTGAAGCAGTGACTGATTTAAACAGCATCTATGAAACCGCGCTGGAACAGACCGACTGGACTGGTTTGAAAGGTGATGCGGTTACTATTACCGAAATCCGTGATCGCGGCTTTGTCGTGCTGCGCATCCGTCAAAGTACTGAAGGTGCGGCAGCGGCATTGGCTAAGCTGGGCATTGAACTGCCGGGTGCGCAGGGCATGACGGGAGCTGCTGATAGCAAACTGGTGAAATGGATCAGCCCGGATGAATACCTCATCACCCTGCCGCTGACGGAGAAGGATGCGTTTATTGCTGAGGCAACGGCAGCGTTTGCGGGTATTTTCTCGGCGGTGGTGGACAACTCCGGGGCGTACTCGCTGCTGGAATTGTCCGGTGCTCACTACCCGGACATGCTGAGCAAACTGACGTTTTACGATATCCGTAATAACTTACCGGCGGGTAAAGCCGTATCAACACTGATGACGAAGTCACCGGTGATTTTCTATCGGCTAAGCGATGACTCACTGTATTGCATGCTGCGTTGGTCGTTTGCGGATTATGCGCTGAAAATTATGGGCAAAGCCGCAGAAGAATATAACGGTAAATAGCTCCGCTAACTTATCTTACCCTTTAGTTGTTTCTATAGTCTGTTCACAAACAATAAACAGAATGAAAACTAAAGGGTGAGAATATGGCCTATGAGTTTATGCTGGCAGCATTTACAGGTGTAATGCTGGTCTGCACATTAATATTTATTATCACTGGTACGGTGCCCAGAATTTGTCCCGGACACCGTGCCTGGTTAATTGCTTCAGTTTCACTTAGCTTTGGCATGCTGATTTTTACCACGCTTAATGCTGGCGGAGATCAAAATCTGGCGGTTTTTCTGCTGGCAATTTTCACGGTCGGCTGGGCGACAGGCATTTACCGGGGCCTGCTGCGCTTCCTTTACATCCCTCAGGATCAGCGCCTGCTCTTCCTGTTCACCTTAGCCATGCTGGCTTTGCTGGCCTATTGTTACTATGATCAGGCGGATACTAACCACACTGCGCTGGTAGGTGCAGCTTATCTCAGTACACTGTTCTTTTACCTGGCGTTTAACATTTACCGCTCAAAACCGGTTTGTTGCCAACGGATTCTGTCCGTACTCGCGTGGGTGCTACTATTTACCTCTATGTATTTTGCCGGCACTGCCGTCCTGAGCCATTTCACCACACTGTCTTCCGCTAACTTTTTATTTGCCTTAGCCTTGAGTGCAATCATTAATTTACTGCTCGCTTCATTGACTGTACACCAGCTTTTAAACCAGCTGGAGTCGTCTGAAGCTGATGCATTGGACTTTGCTGCCCACGACCCGTTAACTGATTTATTTAACCGTAGTGGTTTTGAAATGGCCTTCAATAAAAAGGTCACCGCACTGGATCTTCAGGAGCAGTTATTAGTTATTATGTTTCTGGATCTGGACGGTTTTAAACAGATTAATGAAAAGCATGGATATGAAACAGGACAATTTGTCTTGCAAACCGTTGCACAACGCTTGCAAACACAAACCAATACAGCAAAAGATATCGTTGCCCGTTTTGATGAGGACGAATTTGCGATTATCCTGCAATTTAACGCCAATACCGTTCGCCAGCATATATTACGTCAAATCGCCAACCGCTTACTAAAAAGCCTGAGTCGCCCCATAAGTGACGGGATTAACACTTACCAGATTAATGCCAATATAGGCATTAGCCAGTATCCGACTAATACCTGTGAACTGGCAGAATTCCTTGACCAGGCCAATAATGCATTACAACAGGCAAAACGGCAGGGTAACAATAATTTACGCTTCTGGGTGCCGGAACAGCATACTGCGGACAAACATCTCATTAGCCCGCTTAGTCTGAGTGCTCAAGGCCACTGATAACTCAGCACTTTTACCTTACCGGAGAGGCATTACTCTCCGGTAAAACAGGTTTCCAGATACTCAGCTACGGCTATTAAGCCCATGGCTTCACCCCCAACCGGTCGTCCCGGACGATCCCGCAGATTCCAGGCCATAATATCAAAATGTGCCCAGGGGATACGTTCCGGCACAAACTCATTCATAAATAAAGCAGCAGTGATAGCGCCACCATAAGCATCGCCACAGTTTTGCATGTCGGCAATATTACTTTTCAGCTTCTCAAAATAAGGCTTATGCAGCGGTAAATTCCAGATCAGCTCATTACTGGTCGTTGAAGCAATTTGTAATTGCTGCATCAGACTACGGTCATTGCTGAAGAACACCGGAACTTCCGTTCCCATCGCCACCCTGGCCGCCCCGGTCAAAGTAGCAAAATCAATCATAACATCCGGGTCAAACTCAGCGGCGTAAGCCAGCGCATCAGCCAGCACCAGACGTCCTTCGGCATCCGTATTATGCACTTCAACCGTCTTCCCCAAACGGGTATTTAATATGTCACCGGGACGGTAGGCATTGCCACTGATAGCATTGTCTACCGCCGGTACTAACACTTGTAAGCTGATAGGTAAATCCAGCTGCATAATGAAATTAGCCAGCCCAAGCACATGTGCAGCACCACCCATGTCTTTTTTCATGGTGCGCATACCGGAAGAAGGCTTTATATCCAACCCTCCGGTATCAAAACAAACACCCTTACCAACCAGCGTTACCAGCGGCGCATCTTCATCACCCCAGTTTAATTCCAGCAGGCGTGGGGCATGCGAGCTCGCCCGGCCCACAGCATGAATGGCAGGGAAATTTTCTTCCAGCAAAGCATGCCCGCTAATCACAGAAAACTCAGCGTCATGCATTTCAGCCAGCCGCTGCATCACAGCTTCCAGATCCTGTGGCATCATATGATTAGCCGGCGTATTAATCAGGTTTCTCACCAGCGCCACCGAATCAACAATGGCATGGATCCGGGCCTGAGATGAACGGATTAACAGCTGTGGAGCCTCCGGGCTTTTTGTCTGGCGAAACTGGTCAAAATGATAAGCGCCCAGCCCCCAGCCAATAGCAGCATCACAGCGATCCTGTTCAGGAAAATCGCCCACCAGCTCATACTCACCCGGTGGTAATTGTTTAGGCAATCCGGCAATCGACCACATCATACCGTCACGACGCTCATATCCGGCTAATACCAGTTCCGGAAAGCCTTCTTCATCCGGTAACACACAATATTGCCCTGGCTTTGCAGTAAACTGATTACTCTCCAGCCAGTTACGCATAAAATCTGATGTTTCTTCCATCAGCCCGGCCAGGTCACTCTCAGTCACTAACCGTATTGGCAGTGTCTGTTCCGTTGCTTCATATATGTACATTATTTTCCCGATTCATTACGACCATGCTTTTCAGGGTGCACTGAAAATATTTTTTCCGGCTGAAAAATTCAACCATGCTGCTTAGCCATCATTTTGATAATAGTCCAACGCGATAAGTTTACACCCTGTTTAAAAATCAACAAGTAGCAAAAGTTTATCAACGCTACTAATGGTCGCTGCTTCCCGACGTCGGGTTTTATCAATTTCGGGTTGACAAGCAGTGGTACGGGATTCATGCTTTGAGCAAGAATTAACAAGCATAAGCTGGCAGTAAAATAATACATGCGCCTGGATACAACATATACCGTCAACACACCGGAAGGTATTGCACTGCAACTCTCCCCCGCCGGGCCTGTTCCCCGAACACTTGCCTGGTTAGTTGATCTTTCTATTCGTGGTGCCATCACCTTATTTATCTTTTTAATCCTCGCCTTTATGGGCAATCTTGGCTTTGGTCTGGCACTCATTCTGGTGTTCCTGCTGGAATGGTTTTATCCGGTCTGGTTTGAATTGCGTCATGAGGGACAGACGCCGGGGAAAAAGCTACTGCAAATTTATGTTGCAAACCTTGATGCAAGTCCGGTTTCTCCAGCGGCTTCCATCGTACGCAACCTGCTACGGGTTATTGACTTTCTGCCTTTTCTCTATGGTTTTGGCTTAGCCAGCACATTGATGACGC
Source organism: Thiolinea sp. (assembly GCA_049614265.1). GTDB lineage: Bacteria > Pseudomonadota > Gammaproteobacteria > Thiotrichales > Thiotrichaceae > Thiolinea. The sequence goes on along the minus strand of JBMZDK010000104.1, from coordinate 8,852 downwards.
GGCGCTTTCAGCGTTTGGGTGATTTAGCGGCGAATACCGTTGTCCTCCACCGTCGGCAGCAAAATGGCCTGATCCATGATTTTGATGATCCGCCACAACGCCCGGACAGCACTCTGACACTGCCCGAACAACAGGCTATTATCCTTTTTGCCCAGCGTCGGCATACCCTGACCGATGAACGCCAACAGGAACTCGCCGGTCTGTGCGGCCCGCTGACCCGGCAGCAGGCTGACCCGGCGGGCGTGATGCGCGGCATTGCCAGCTGGCTGACGGGAAGAAAAGCATGAAGCAGTCACAGTTTGTTGCCCGGCATGAAGCACTATGGTTACAGATAGAAGACTGGCTTAACCAGCAGCAGCTGTCATCCCGTGAGCAAAAAAAGCTACAGGCCAGCCGTGGCGGCGATAAAGCGATGCCAACCGGTATGGAATTTGATTTTCCGGCAGAATACCGTCGCCTTTGCCACCATCTGGCGCTGGCACAGTCCCGGATGTATAGCCCGCTGCTGATTGAGCGCTTAAATCAACTGGTTATCCGTGGCCATCATCAGCTTTATGCCACCCGCATGTATTTCTGGCACAAAATTGCCGACTATTTTCTGCGTGGCTTCCCACAACTGGTGCGCTCAGAATGGAAAGCAGTAGCGCTGGCCTCTCTGCTATTTTTTGGCAGCTTCTTTGCCATGTTAATTGCCATTCAAATTGAACCGGAACTGGTCTATAGCGTTATGCCCGGACAACAGGTCGCGATGATGGAAGCGATGTATGATCCGGAGCTGCACTCCAGACTGGGTCGGGAAAGAGAGGCTGACAGCGACATGCTGATGTTTGGCCATTACATTCGCAATAACACCAGTATTGGCTTTCAGTCCTTTGCCGGTGGCTTGTTGTATGGTTTGGGCAGCCTGTTTTTTCTGTTATACAACGGTGTCGTTATCGGCGCTGTCGCCGGACACCTGACCTATATTGGTTATAACGCCACATTCTGGGGCTTTATCAGTGGCCACAGTGCTTTTGAACTAACCGCTATTGCACTTTCAGGCGCGGCTGGTTTTAAACTCGCAGAAGCCCTCATCATGCCGGGACGGAAATCGCGCCGCCTTGCCTTACTCGATAACAGCAAAGTCGCTATCCGGATTATTTATGGTGCTGCCACTTTATTTCTCATGGCTGCCTTTGTTGAGGCTTTCTGGTCATCATTGGCGGTAATCCCCGTTGTGGTGAAATATGCAGTAGGCCTTGGGCTGTGGGTTTTATTGCTGGCTTACTTTTACTATGCCGGGCGGGAACGTAAAGCATGAGACCGGCAGATCTGATTTTACTGATCCGGCAACGTTCGGAATGGGAAGCTGTCGACCTCGGGTTTACGCTGATGCAAACGGTCTGGCGACAATTATTTCCTGCCTGGGCTTTGTTATTGCTCAGCTTTGCGGCGATCAGCCTGTTGTTAATTCCCGAGGACTATGTCTGGGTTGCCGGTGTTTTGCTCTGGTGGATCAAACCTTTTTTTGACCGGGTGATTTTACATATCCTGAGTCGCAATCTGTTTAACCAAACATTATCTATCGCCGATGTGTTCTCCGCTCTGCCCGGTCTGGTTCGCAATACCGGTCTTTTAGGCGCGCTGACCTGGCGGCGTCTGTCCTTTTCACGGAGTTATAATTTACCAATCTGGCAACTGGAGCAACTCCGGGGTGACAGACGAAAAAAGCGTCATGAATTATTGTACCAGCAGGGACATGGCGCAGCAGTCGCACTCACGGTCGCCTGTATTCTGCTGCAATCGATTATTGCCTTGTCCATTTATGCCCTGGTCATTGCTTTTGACCCCAGTGGTCAGGCCTGGGAGCACCTGAAAGGCCTGTTCACCGGCAGCAACGGTTCTGATATGGAGTACCTGCTTTCTCTGGGCGATTTCACCACTCAGGTTATCGCGATTTTGTTTATCGAACCGTTTTTTGTCGCCGCCGGATTTACTCTCTATCTGAACCGCCGCACACAACTGGAAGCCTGGGATATTGAAATCACCTTTCGCAGTTTAGGTGAGCGATTGGAAGAAAGCGCAGAAAAAGCAGCGCACACGATACTGGCTGTCTGCGCTGGCATAGCCATTAGCCTGCTGATAACACTTTCCCCCAATCAGGTGTTGGCAGCAGAAGACGAATATTTGAACCCGGAGCGCCTCCCGGTCAGTGAAAGCAGCCGCCAGCTGGAACAGGTCATGCAAACCGAAGAACTGAATGACCGGCGTCAGATTAGTACCTGGGTGCCACGTGATAAAAGCAAACCGGAAGACCAACCCAAATTGGGTGAAGAACTTATCCAGCTAATTTCTGCTGTCTTTAAATACCTGCTTTGGGCACTTGTTTTGGCCATGCTGGTTCTGGGTTTTGTTTACCGGCATAAGATTATTGCTTTATTAAAGCCACCAGCACAAAAAAACACCCCACCGCAACAACCAGCTGTTTTGTTTGGCCTTGATATCCGCCCCGAGTCTTTACCGGAAGACATTGCCGCTGAGGCAAAACAGCTCTGGCAACAGGGCAAAGCACGTGAGTCACTCAGCCTGCTATACCGTGGTGCACTGGCACAACTGACCCGGCAGGATGAGCTGATAATTGAAGATAGCCATACTGAGGGGGATATATTGCGACTGGCACGTCCGGGCCTTGAAACCTCACGCTTTGAATACCTGCGTCGAATCACACGCTGTTGGCAGGCAATTGCTTATGCACATCGTGCACCGGATACTCATGAGATGGAACCTCTGTTCTCCGGCTGGTCTTCATTCCGGCAAACACCGGTTCCGGTTGAGACAGCAGCACAAACATCGAAGCCGGAGATAGGTCAGCCATCAACTGATGTAAAGGAGCAGCAGCCATGAAATGGCAAAACCTGCTCTACGCAGTATTTGCAGTGACATTAATTTCAGCTGGCACCGCCTGGTTCCTGCAAAATTTTGAACTGGAACAGGTCGATGAATTTACCGGCTATAAAGGAGAAGCCCGTAATAATAATTTGTTTGCCGCCCGCCTGTTTCTGAAACGCATGGGTATACCGGCAGAGCGGCATGACGGACTGGTCAATCTTCCTGATACCGATACCATTATTCTGCTCAATACTGAACGCTACAGCCTGTCCACAGCAAAAACGCTGGAACTGATGGAGTGGGTGAATCAGGGCGGTCATTTAATCACCCGCGCCCGGGTCGATATTGAAAACCGGGAAGATGCCGAAGCAACCACCGGCAGTCGCTTTGGCACAGAAGACCGTGACCATTTGCAGGATCAGTTAGGCATTAGTATTGGCGCACACCAAATGCCTGATGAAACCGATTTACCTGTCTTATTCCAACCGGATAACAGCCCTGAAACCCTGAGTATTGAACTGGATTTTTTCAATCATTTGCGCAGTGAACGGGAAGATGCCGTTCAATATCAGCTGGGAAATCATACCTGGTTGATTGACCAACCCTACGGCAAAGGCCATGTCAGCCTGTTGGCCACCCTGACTTTTTTTGAAAATCATAGCCTGGATAGCGCGGATCACGGCAAACTGCTCTGGTATTTACTCCATCGGCACAAAGCGGAACCCAAACAAATCTGGCTCGTGCATCAGGATACTCTGCCGTCACTGATCACACTGCTATTCCGCCATGCCAGCCCGTTATTACTGGCACTGAGCCTGTTATTGCTGTTTACCTTCTGGGCCTTAATTCCACGCTTCGGCGCCATGATTCCGGAACCACCGCCACAACGCCGTCGTATTCTTGATCATATTAAAGCCAGCGGTCATTTCCTGTGGAAACGCCAGCAGAACGGACGGCAACAGCTCTGCGAAACGATGCAAAAACGGGTTTTGCAGCTGGCAAAGCAACACCTGCCCGGGTGGCAGCTGCTATCAGAAAAAGAACAATACCAGGCCCTGGCCGATTACCTGCAACAGCCTGCAATACTTACCGAAAACCTACAACATTCAGCACAAACAGACAACGATTTGAATAACGACAAGCTGCAACAGCTGTTGTCTGCCGACACCCTGGATGAGGCGGATTTTACCCGTCTGGTACAACTTGCTCAGCGCATAAGGAATACAACATGAGTGAACCATCTCCGCAAATACCTACAGCAACTGAACACTCAACAGAGGCGGCTTCAACACCCACCGACATCAAGGCGGGAGAAAATACTCAGCATTCATTGACTCTGGCAGATGCGGCTCAATTGGCGGAATCAATTAGCCAGGAAGTTGGAAAAGCCCTGATCGGGCAACGGGATGTTGTGCGTGAAACTCTGATTGCACTATTAGCCGGAGGACATGTTCTGATTGAAGGCGTTCCCGGCCTGGGTAAAACCCTGCTGGTCAGGGCGCTGGCAAAAACCATTTCCGGTCAGTTTGCCCGTATCCAGTTTACTCCCGACCTGATGCCTGCTGATATCAGTGGCCATGTTTTATATGACATGCAAAATCAGCGTTTTCAGGTGCGTAAAGGCCCGGTTTTCACTCATCTACTTCTCGCCGATGAAGTTAATCGCGCACCGGCTAAAACGCAGTCTGCCCTGCTGGAAGTTATGCAGGAGCAACAGGTAACGATTGAAGGTGACTCTCATCCGGTGCCACGTCCATTTATGACGCTGGCAACCCAGAATCCGCTGGAACAGGAAGGCACTTACCCGTTACCTGAAGCACAGCTCGACCGTTTTCTGATGAAGGTGTATATCGATTACCCAACCTTAGAAGAAGAAGCCACGTTGGTTAAGGCGGTGACTAATCATCAGATTGGCGATGGTTTTAATCTCGATCAACTGACGGCGATTGCTGATCCTGAAACCATTATCCAGATGCAGCAGGTCACTGCGGAAATCAGCGTCGACTCTGCAGTCACGGATTATGCGGTACGTATTACGCAGGCAACCCGCAAAGGTCAGGGGCTGCGCTTTGGCGCCGGACCTCGCGGCAGTATTGCGCTGATTCGGGCGGCGCGGGCACACGCTTTACTGGAACAACGCGACTTTGTTCATCCCGATGATATTAAACACATTGCACTACCGGTACTACGCCACCGGGTTTCACTGGCCCCGGAAATGGAACTGGAAGGCTACAGTACGGATGATGTGCTGAAATCGGTATTGGAAAAGACTGAAGCACCACGCCAATGACCCGGACGTTGATATTACCGGCGACCCGCAGCTTTCAGTTACTACTGATCAATATTGCAGTTGCATTATTAGTCAGCATCTTCCCCAATTGGCTGCCGGTCTGGCATGTTGTTTTGGGAGGCAGTGTACTGCTTTGGGTCATTGATGCCCTGCTGGCTTTACCAAAACCCAAATTACGCATTGAACGACACCTGCCACAGTCCTTACCGGTAGGTGTTGAGACGACTATCCGGCTGACCAGCCATAATGAAAGTCGGCGGCCACTGTCTATCCGCCTGTATGACCATATTCCGGCAGATTTCTCGGTACAGGGAATGCCGGTTCATCTGCATCTGCCGCAAAATAAACACGCTGAAGTCAGTTACAGCATCAAACCACTGAAACGGGGATTGATGCGCTTTGCTCAGATACAAATGCGGGTGCTGTCTCCATTACAGCTATGGTGGCGTGACACTACCAGTCCGCTGGAATCCGAGGTCAGGGTATACCCCAACTTCGCAGCAATTTCGCAATACGCCCTGCTCGCTACTGACAATCACCTCAGCCACCTCGGCATTATGAAACGCCGCCGCCGGGGCGAAGGACAGGACTTTCACCAGCTACGGGAATACCGCGCCGGGGACAGTCTGGGCCAGATTGACTGGAAAGCCAGCGCCCGGATGCAAAAACCGGTCGCACGTGAATACCAGGATGAACGGGATCAGGAAATTATCTTCCTGTTAGATTGCAGCCACCGTATGCTGGCGAAAGATGATGAGTTATCACACTTTGACCATACCCTGAATGCTATTCTGCTGCTGTCACATGTTGCCCTGAAACAAGGTGACGCCGTGGGTTTAGGAACCTTTGGTGGTGAAGAGCGCTGGCTGATTCCACGCAAAGGCCAGCCCTGCCTCAATCAAATACTCAACGCACTCTATGATTTACATGCCACTTCACAGGCTCCGGACTTTAGCCAGGCCGCAACTGAGCTGCTCATCAGGCAAAAGAAACGCGCGCTGGTTATTGTACTGAGCAATCTGCGGGATGAAGATACAGATGACCTGTTGCCTGCACTGCATTTGCTGCGTAACCGGCATTTATTACTCTTTGCCAGCATGCAGGAACAAGCGTTAAACCAGCAATTAACTGATCCGGTTGATAATATAGAAGATGCATTACAACATGCAGCCACTGAACATTATCTGTCAGCACGTGCTCAAACCTTACAAAAAGTCAGGTCAAACAATGTGTTATGCCTTGACACACCGCCAGACAAACTTTCTACCGGACTGATCAATAGCTATCTGGATATCAAGCGCAGTGGCGTGCTTTAGTACAAAAACCACGCAACTCATTTAACCTTATTTTACCTTTAGATAACCTGCTGAATTACCTTATTTTACCTCTGACGACCATTTATCACCGGATAAGCGGCGCTTATCTGGCTTCGTCTCGCTCATCATAAACTAAGTAAATACCATTCGATCAACTTAATAAATGATAACAAGTCAGCACCCAGCGCTGACAATACAATGAGCGTTCCATGGAGCCCCAAGCCGTGAATAAGAAAACAACAACACTACAACGTGCTGTTTCAGCAGCAGTGTTCTTTACCTCAGCCGCTATCTGCAGTCAGGCTAATGCAACTTTTCTGATTCACGATGCCCCAACATCCGAACAACTCACCACCGCTTTGAACGGGCCGGGTCTTAACATCAGTAACCTGAGCATCACCAAAGGTGAAGAAGGCCAATACGGTTTATTTAAAGACGGCAATATATCTTCCGGTAATGGCCCGGTGATTGGCGTTGACTCTGGTATTTTTATGACTACCGGCAACTCCGGCTCTTTGCTCGGCCCAAACGACTCGGGTAACTTCAGCAAATCCTGGGCAACCACTTATGAAGATGCTGACCTGATAACCCTGAGTAAACGGGCAAAATATGACCCGGCTATTATCGAATTCGATATTGTTCCTGCCGGTGATCGCCTGAACTTTGTTTTAACCTTCGGCTCTGAAGAATATCCGGAATACACCTGCAGCAAGTTTAATGATGCTTTTGGCCTGTTTGTCTCCGGCCCCGGTTTAGATGGCGTGCAAAATGCGGCATATATTCCGGGAACTCAGGACAGCATTACCGTTAACAATATTAACAATGGCACACCCGGTTCAGAAGCAGACGGCACCGCCTGTATCCTCGATCATGCTCAGGCATTTTCCGACAATGGTAACGGCACCGGCAATGTGAATTCCCAGCTGGATGGTTTCACCAAACCGATGACAGCATTCATGGGCGGGCTGATTCCAAACGAAACTTACCGCGTGAAACTGGCACTGGCTGATGCGGCGGATGCCAAATACGATTCAGGTGCATTTTTTAAGTGGTTGACCAGCACATCCTCCACTCCTTCCGACCTCAGCCTGAATGCCAGCAGCCCGGAAAACCCGGTTTTGGGTGAAACAACAACGATTACTTACACCGTTCACAACCATAGCGATATTGACAATGGTCTGGTACAGACACTGATCAGCCTGCCGGATGGCCTGACACTTATCTCTGATGACAGCAACGGGGATTTCTTCAGCGAAACCGGGGAATGGAATGTTGGATCAGTACCTGCTAACAGCAGCCGCACACTCACGTTAACGGTCATGGTTCAGCCTTCGGGTGACTACACAACTTCAGGTGAAATCGCCTTCGCTTTCCATGAAGACCCGGATTCAACGCCATTTAATCGTGATACGCAACCTACGGAAGATGACACCGCTGTGCTCACTTTAAACCCGGTGGACAAAGCTGATGATGTTGTACGCCTGCAATTACGCGCCTTACTACAGGGTGCATTTCGCCCGGCAACCGCGCTCATGCACGACAAACTCCGCACTGCAGCGCTAATCCCCACAGCACAACCTTATACAGCAACACCTTTTAGCTACAATGGCGCGGAACAAATCACGCCGCAACAGCTGGAATTAAGCGGAGCTGATGCCATTGTTGACTGGATGCTGCTTCAAATACGCGATCAAAATGATTCGCAACAGATTTTGCTGCAGCAGGCAGTGCTGGTACAACGTGATGGCGACCTAATAAACGCTGCAACCGGTGAAACCACACTGGAACTTAACCTGCAAGCTGATAGCTATTATGTCAGTCTGCTGCACCGTAATCACCTCGGTGTGATGACAGAAAATGCCATCAGCTTATCGGACACCGCGACACTGGTAGATTTCACCCGCACAGAAACCGCTACTTACGGCACGCATTCACAGCTGAAAATGGGCGATATTATGGTGATGTGGGGTGGTGATGCGAATGCGGATGGGTTAGTCGTCGGTAATGGGCCGGGTAACGACACCACGACTATTATGGGCACATTGTTAACCGTTCCGGAGAACACGACGCTGAATGCTAACTACCGTCTGGCAACATACGATTCTGCTGATCTGAATATGGATGGTGTTGTCGTATTTGCCGGTGCGGACAATGACAGCAATCTGGTTCTCGGTAATATTTTATTACACCCCGGCAATGAAACCTTTAATGCTAACTATGTTATCCAGCGGACACTCCCATAAATCAGGAAGTTATAAAAGTTATATTTGGGGGGCTGAGTTTATCCCCCCAAAAAAACACCCCTTCATAATATATCGGCCAGCTGTCAACAGTTTGCACCATGCCCACATAAACTGATGTTCAATAAATCCTTCCCC
>JBMZDK010000103.1:0-12883 GCA_049614265.1 Thiolinea sp. | reverse complement strand
CACACCGTTTGCTCCCACGCCAGCCAGTGCTCCGGAGTCTGCGCCAAGCAGCGGGCTATGGGGATGCTCAGTGGCAACCGTTACCTCCAGACTATCATGCTCTGCACAAGCCTCAATTAAAGTCTTACCCATGCGGCCCGATGCGCCAACAATTGCGATTCTGGTCATGTCTTACTCCTCACTCCGAACCTGTAATCCACAGATCTTTTTAAATCAACCGTCAGATCAAACTTAAAACCAGAGGGCTTCAGTCTTTATCACCAAACAAATCATGCTTCACATCATCAAAGAAGCCTTTTGCCTTATCCAACCAGCCATGTTCACGCGGACTGTGGCGCTTACCACCTTCGTCCATAGAAGCATCTAATTCTTCCAGTAACTCTCGCTGGCGTTTGGTCAGGTTCACTGGTGTTTCGACAACAACTGTACAAATCAGATCACCAACACTGGCACTGCGCACGGACTTCACACCCTTATTGCGCAAACGGAATTTCTTGCCACTTTGGGTCTCAGCCGGCACTTTGAGCGTGACTTTTCCTTCCAGGGTCGGAACTTCAATTTCCCCCCCTAAGGTCGCACTGGTGAAGCGAATTGGTACATCACAATAAAGATTGTCACCATCGCGGGTAAATAACTCGTGGTCTTTGACATGTACCTGCACATACAAATCACCGGCAGGGCCACCATTCAGACCAGCCTCTCCCTCACCGCCCAGACGAATACGATCTCCGGTGTCCACACCCATCGGTATGCGAACGGACAGTGTTTTCTGCTCTTCCACACGGCCCTGACCATTACAGTCGCCACAGGGATCAGAAATAATTTTGCCCTGACCATGACATTGCGGACAGGTTTGCTGGACAGAGAAAAACCCCTGCTGCAAACGTACCTGCCCCTGGCCATGACAGGTTGGACAGGACTGGGGTTGAGAGCCTTTCTTAGCACCGCTGCCGTCACATGAACCACAGCTCTGCATTGATGGGACGCGGATATCAACTTCAGTCCCGAAAACCGCGTCTTCCAGCGATAACTCCAGATTATACTGCAAGTCACTTCCGCGATAGGCACGGTTACCGCCGCCGCGACGCCCGCCGCCACCGCCGAAAATATCCCCGAAGATATCTTCAAAAATATCACCAAAGCCCTGACCACCGGGGCCACCACCGCCAGCCCCCTGTTCAACACCGGCATGACCAAACTGATCATAAGCGGCACGCCTGTTCGCATCACCGAGTATCTCGTAAGCTTCTTTCGCTTCCTTGAACTTCGCCTCAGCGTCTTTGTTATCCGGATTACGGTCGGGATGGTACTTCATTGCTAAACGGCGGAAGGATTTCTTTAAATCCGCCTCGCTGGCATTTTTCTCAACCCCTAAAACTTCGTAGTAATCCCGTTTCGACATAGTCAGTACCCAGATAATACTCTTTACAAACGCGGCAAATACGCCACCTCAGGTGATTAGCAACACCTTTTACAGCGTGTTCTGCCCATCGCCTAAAACACAGTAAGGCGCGGCAAGTCTTTCAACTCTACCGCGCCCATGATCAACAACATTTCAACAGCATAATTCACTTGCTTAGCGCACCATCCGGGATCACAAAAACAGTAGACTCCGGATTGGTAACAAAACCAATGATTTACTTCGCGCCGTCTTTCTTATCGTCAACTTCTTCAAACTCAGCATCAACAATATCATCGTCGTCTGCCTTAGCTGAACCGGCATCACCAGCGGCCCCGGCTGCACCTGCCGCCGCTGCAGCTTCCGGCCCGGCACCAGCACCAGCCATCTTCTGCATCAGCTCACCGGAAGCCGTACCCAGCGCTTCACTCTTACGCTCGATAATTTCCTTATTATCGCCCTTGATAGCTTCTTTCAGCTCACTCATCAGGTTTTCGATATTGCCGCGCTCGGTAGCGTCAACCTTGTCACCATATTCCTTCAGTGACTTTTCAGTTGCATGCACCAGCGAATCAGCCTGATTTCGTGCATCAACCAACTCACGCTGTTTCTTATCTTCCTCAGCATGTGCTTCCGCATCCTTTACCATGCGTTCGACTTCATCATCTGACAGGCCGGAAGAAGCTTTAATCACGATGGATTGCTCTTTACCGGTGGCCTTATCCTTAGCCGAAACATTCAGGATACCATTAGCATCAATATCAAAAGTCACTTCAATCTGAGGCATACCACGTGGAGCAGGTGGAATATCACTAAGGTCAAAACGCCCCAGTGACTTATTGTCACGTGCCATTTCACGCTCACCCTGCAATACATGCACGGTTACCGCAGTCTGGTTGTCATCCGCTGTAGAAAATACCTGTGATTCCTTGGTCGGAATTGTGGTGTTCTTCTGAATCAGCTTGGTAGAAACGCCACCCATGGTTTCAATACCCAGCGACAAAGGCGTCACATCAAGCAACAGTACATCAGTTACACCACCGCCCAGTACACCGCCCTGAATCGCCGCACCAACAGCAACCGCTTCATCAGGATTCACGTCACGACGTGGTTCTTTACCAAAGAAGTCCTGTACTGCTTCCTGTACTTTCGGCATCCGGGTTTGACCACCAACCAGAATGACATCATCAATTTCGGAAGCGCTCATTCCCGCATCTTTCAGTGCCACCTTACACGGCTCAATAGTACGGCTAACCAAATCATCAACCAGTGACTCCAGCTTAGCGCGGGTTACCTTGATATTCATGTGCTTAGGGCCGGATGCATCAGCAGTCACATAAGGCAGATTCACATCCGTTTGCTGTGCAGTAGACAATTCAATCTTTGCCTTCTCCGCTGCATCTTTAAGACGCTGCATTGCCAGTGGATCACCTTTAAGGTCAACACCGTCAGACTTCCGGAACTCATCAACCAGATAGTCAATCATTCGCATATCGAAGTCTTCACCACCCAGGAAGGTATCACCGTTGGTTGCCAGCACTTCAAACTGCATATCACCATCGACATCAGCGATTTCAATGATAGATACGTCAAAAGTACCACCACCCAAATCGTAAACTACGATTTTCTTGTCGCCGTTAGCCTTATCCATACCATAAGCCAGAGCTGCCGCTGTAGGCTCATTGATGATGCGCTTTACTTCCAGACCAGCGATCTTACCGGCATCTTTTGTTGCCTGACGCTGTGAATCATTGAAGTAAGCCGGAACAGTCACGACAGCTTCAGTGACTTCTTCACCAAGGTAATCTTCCGCAGTCTTCTTCATTTTCATCAGCACACGTGCTGATACTTCCGGGGGTGCCATCTTCTTACCACGGGCCTCAACCCAGGCATCACCATTGTCGGCTTCAACGATTTTGTATGGCACCAGTTTAATATCTTTCTGTACCGCATCTTCATTAAAGCGACGACCAATCAAACGCTTAATCGCAAATAAAGTATTTTCAGGATTGGTTACCGCCTGACGCTTTGCAGTCTGACCAACCAATACTTCTTCTTCCATAAATGCGACTACTGAGGGAGTGGTGCGATCACCTTCAGAGTTTTCAATAACCTTTGGCGCATCACCATCCATCACCGCAACGCAGGAGTTGGTGGTACCCAGGTCAATACCGATGATTTTTCCCATTACTATTCTCCAAAAATCTTGCTATAGCTTTCTTTAGCTGTGTTTTGCTTCCAGTCACCGCTACCGATAAAATCCAGGTCAGATCCGGTCAAACAGTAACTTTTCAATTAGCATTATTTGTTGGGGTTATTTGAATCTTTTCAAGCACAGATCAAACAATTTTCCCCAATCAACAGTTAATTCTTACAAACCATGACCATTGCCGGACGGATAGTGCGTCCACTCAGGGTATACCCCTTCTGCATAACGGCCAGTACGGTATTATTTTCATGTTCAGGACTAGGCTGCATCGACATCGCCTGATGCAACTCCGGATTAAATTGCTCACCGACTGTGCCCACCGCTTCGATCTTGAATTTATCCATTACCGACTCAAATTGCTTGAGCGTTAACTCCATTCCCTCACGAATCTTCTCGACACTACCTTCAGCCTGCATACCCATTTCGAGGCTATCCACTACCGGAATCAGGCTTTCAACGAAACGCTGTACCGAAAATTTATGAGCATCTTCAACCTGCTTTTCAAAGCGACGGCGCTGATTATCCATATCAGCCTGCAGACGTAGTGCACGATCCCAGTTTTCATCAGCCTTAGCTTGTGCCGCAGCCAGCTCCTGTTGCAGTTGTGCCAAATCACCCTCAGCAGCATCTTCCCTATCGGAGCCGGCTTGTTCACTGGCCGCTTCTGCCTGTTGTGCTTCCTGGAGCATCTCCGCAGCTGTCTTGCCCTGCTCTTCCGGGGTGTTATTTTCTTCTGGCGAATTCATCTCAGATCTCCAAAAATCAGTTTTCCTTCATCACACCTGCCACAAATCATCAGGAAATACCCGAAACCAGGTGTTAATTTAATCGCCTGAAAGAAATAGGGTTAAATTCAGAGAATTCAAGAGAAAATGCTGCATCTGCAGAAAGTTTTTGTACACAGGTTGAGGAACAGGCGACCTTGCGCAGGAAAACGCCACCAATTGTCAAAAATTGCAACCAATCCAACCGGAACTGGACTAAATTTATAAGTAACTACGCTATGAAAACATCATTCATGGCAGCCAAACCATAATAACAAGCAGGCATGGGTGATCGGGAACCGGACATTTGTTTCAACGTCAGGAAGCACTCTCAGTACATTCCGGTAGAGCCTCCCAGGCCATAAGGAGCATATGTCATGTTCAAAATAATTTACGAAGCAAGAAACTGGTTGTGGCAAAAAGGCATTGACTGGTTGAACGCAATTCCTCCCCACGAACAAAACGACGGCTTATGCCACTTTGAATTTCTGGAACGCGAAGTCCGTCCCGGCGATGTTATTCTGTTTGCAGGCACGACCAGAGTAAGCAAGGTTATCCAGATGGTTGCGCTTTCTCCGTGGACACATGCCGCACTTTACATTGGCCGCCTCAATGATATCCATGACCCCAAAGCCCGCGCTCTACTCGAAAAGCATTTCAAAGGCGACCCCAATGAGCAACTTCTGGTGGAATCACTGCTTGGGTTTGGCACAATTGTCACCCCACTTAGCGAATATCATGACGAAAACCTGCGAATCTGTCGCCCTTCAGGCTTAGACTGGCGTGACTCTGATCAGGTAGTAAACGAAGCAATTTCCCACTTAGGAATGGAATATGATGTGCAGCAATTGCTTGATCTTGCACGCTTCATCTTCCCGTATGGCATTTTACCGCGCCGCTGGCGCTCGTCACTCTTCCAGCACAATGCCGGCAAGCCAACACACATTATCTGTTCCAGCATGATTGCCCGCTGTTTCCAACACGTTAACTATCCAATCTTGCCAACTGTTAATAATGATAAGCAAGAAAATATCAGTCTGCGGGAACGCCATTACCGCCTATTCATTCCCAGCGATTTTGATTACTCGCCCTACTTTGAAATCATAAAATACCCCGCCTGGAACTTCAGCGACCAACCTGCTTATCGCAACTTACCCTGGCAAGCCGATCCGGAGTCTGTGACCACAAAATCCCTGACTGAAACAGAAACTGAGCATGAAACCGGGCATGACTCAATTGATGGTGTAGGAACTGTTCCGGGATAAATATCAAACATGCATTAACTGTTACGCAATTTCACCATAAGCGACAAGGCAAGCAGTAAAGCCAGGAAAAGCATGCAAAAGCTCTCAGAGTGCCCAAAACCTGTGCGCTAACTAAACAGAGCGTCGAAAAACTCCTGGAAATTTTCGTGCGCGCACTTATTCAGCTGTTTTTTGCACGATTCTCCGCTATCTCTCTTACAGCACAGTAATTTTTCCGGTAAGATCGTTCGGAAAAATAGATTGATTAAATGACTGATAATGACTGGGGCACACATTGGAATGACATCTGATGTGTCGGGGGCAACAAAGACTTCCGTGACTAAGTAGCATGGCAAAAGGATTCTAATGCACAAAACAACGTGCTGAAGGATTAAATGATAAACATACCTGAAAGCATTTGCCTGCAAATCTGAGTTCCGGAAACCACCAAATACTGATGAATAACTTCCAATATTTAACGACCGAAACTGACGGAAAAAACCGACTCTGGATTGAATTACCGGCGCAAGACAAAGGGCTAAGCCTTGCTCCGGTTCAACTGCTGCAGGAATTAAATTCGATCTTTCGCTCAGCAGCAGAAAGCCACTCACTAAGTGGTCTTATTCTTTATGCAAAACATACTGGCTCACCAGCACAAAACACCCAACCATGCATTGAAGGAAAACCACTAAATCAACAACAGGTATTAGCGAACATTAAGTTAGGACAGGAAGCCTGCCAATACCTGACAGCTATGCACATCCCATCGGTGGTTTTGATTGATAGCATTGATCCGGCCTACTGCATGATGCTGGCGATGGCGGCTACTTATTGTATTGCTTCTGATGATGACTGTTCCAATCTGGCGTTTACTGAAACAAGCTCAGGTTTACACCCCAACATCCATAGCACACAACACGCTATTCAACGCATGGGCATTAACAATGCAATGGATTATCTGCTCACCGGTATCAGCCTGACACCAAAACTGGCGGAACAAATAGGACTAATCGATTATTGCTTGCCATCAGCACAGTTACAGGCAACAGCTACCGATTTAATTGACAGAAACCCCGGGGCAAAACACAAACGTTCCAGCCTGTCGCAAAAGCTACATACTATCACTGCTGCCCGTAAACTGGGTGCAATGGGACTGCGTGAAAAAGCCCGCATGATTGGCCAACAGATGCATTACCCTGCTCCGTACGCCCTGATTAAGCTATGGCAAAAATATGGATTAAGCAATACAACAGAAGCTCAGGAAGACTACGCAAATTCTATTGCCCGACTAAGTCAGGAGCCACAGGCACAAAACCTGAACCGGGTAAAAAAACTGAAGCAACGCTTACAGCATAGTGAAACCTCCCGGGAATCCGTTTCAACACGCAACATTCACCTCATTGGCTCCGGCATGACCGCAGCAGATATAGCGACTTACCTGCTGCTGCAAGGGCAAACCCTGACCCTGCAAGACAAACAAACGGAAGCAATCGAACAAACATTCGAAATAATCAAACAAAACTTAGCGGAACATTTCAGCTATCGTGATGATCAAATCACCAGCATCATGGCAAACTTAACGCAAGATCAGGAAGGGAGGGGCGCAAAAACTGCTGACCTGGTTTTGGTTGTAAAAGGCCTGAGTCTGGCAGATAGCCAGGAAATTTTTGCTGAGCTGGAGGAGCAAACGCAACCGGATACCATTCTGGCAACACATTCAACAACCTTATCAATGGAAAAGATTGCGGCGGCATTATTAAATCCGGATCGTCTGATTGGTATTCATTTTTGCTATCCGGCCTTTAAAAACGAACTTACTGAAGTTTCTTTCAGCAAACAAACGGATCTGAAACTGCTGGAAAAAACATTGCGGTTATTACAACAGCTGAAAAAAATACCGTTGCCAATGAAAAATAATCCCGGCTTACTGGTAGACCGGGTTTTAGTGCAATATATTTTGCAGGGTATACGCCTGCACCAACAGGGGGTTCCGCACACCGTGATTGATCGTGCTGGCCGGGACAGTGGCATGCCGGACGGACCATTGGAGTTCGCCGATAAAATGGGGCTTGATTATTGCCTCAGGGTTGCTGAAGTATTGGAGCGCACTTTCAATATTGAAATCCCCTATCACCTGATTGAAATGGTGAAGACTGGTAAACTTGGCATAAAAAGCGGCACAGGTTTTTACCGCTATCGTAACGGCAACCGCCTGAAACCAGACCGGGTTGAATGGGATGGCAGCAAACAGGCGTTACAGGAAAAATTAACTAATCAGATACGCGAGGAAGCTTCCATTTGCCTGGAAGATGGTCTGATAGAAGATCCGGATTTGATTGATGCCGGAATTGTGTTTGGCACCGGCTTCGCACCCTGGCAGGGTGGGCCGCTTTACCAACAGCGCAACCGCACTACACGTAACAAACGGGCTTAGTTATGAACTTACCAACCGTCAAGCAGCTGCGCTATTTTGTCGCGCTTGAAAGTTATGAACATTTTGGCAAAGCGGCAGAAGCTTGCTTTGTATCCCAATCAGCTTTCAGCACAGCTATTCGTGAACTCGAATCGACGCTGGAAGTACAGCTGGTTGACCGCACCAATAAAAATGTCACCGTCACCCACTCCGGCCGCCAGATAGCCGCTGAAGCCAGACGTTGCCTCCGTGATATTGAAGGCCTGGTTGAACTGGCCCGAAGCAATCAACAACCCCTGACTGGTGAATTACATGTCGGTGTCATACCGACCATCGCCCCCTTTCTACTGCCCTGCATCATGCCGCGTTTGCGCGAAGAATTTCCACAGCTCAAATTATTTCTGACCGAAGACATTACCCAGCGGGTCTATGAAAAACTCATGGACGGTGAGCTGGATCTGATTATGCTGGCATTGCCTTATGCCTTGCGTAATGTTGATGCTCTGCCTCTGTTCAAGGATCACTTTTTTCTGGCTTGCCGTGAAGACTCTGCCTTTGTTGACCCTTCTGAATATGAGCTGGAAGTATTGCCCCCGGAAAGCATTCTGCTGCTGGAAGATGGCCATTGCCTGCGTGACCACACCTTATCTGCCTGTCACTTGTCCGGCGATGTTGATAAAATCAGCCGCTTTTCTGCCAGCAGCGTACTGACACTGGCACAAATGGTTGATGCCGACCTGGGCATTTCTTATCTGCCGGAAATGGTGAAACACTCATCGTTATTATCCGGCACATCAGTCAAATTATGGCCTACACGTGAAAACAGTTACCGGCAAATCGGTATTGCATGGCGCCGGGGCAGCGCCCGGGCAAAAGAATTCGCTCAGTTAGGTGAGTCTATTCAAAACGCCTGGAAGTTGACTCTCGCGTCCGGAAATAAGTAATAAAAGGCGGCATCCGACCAGGCAATAACCGCATGGCACGCTCTTCAAAATATTCATTAACGCCGCCAACGGGTTTAACCTTTATCTGCACGCGAAACAGCGGCTGCTGCGTATGATCCAGAAAACCGCCACCAAAAGGTGGCTGCACCCAGGCTCCCCCAGCCTCTTCGCGGGTACGGATATACTCATCAACCAGCGCCTCGTCACCTTCTGCAAGAATCAGTAATGTCTGACGCGGTGCCAACATGGGATTAATCCCTTTCCCGGAAGAATTTACTGAAAGATAACGGGACAATGCTTCATACAAAGAGGCAGTCATCCCTAATACCTGCTGTAGTTCCTCAATACGCTCAAACGGTGCATCTTTCGCCCCATACTCCAGACCTTCAGACTCATAGTCTTGGTCTTCAGCACCATTCAAATGCTTCAGATCATCCGGATCACGAAAGTCTTCTATCCGGTCAAGCACAGTTTCAGCATCCTGATCCATCACCCCAACCTGCTCCAGAACATTTTTCAACAACTGACGTGGTGCCTGATTAATATCCACAAGGCCATTCTCGCCCACCACCCGAATCACCGCTTCGTAACCACCATAACTCCAGTTAGTTGCTGCTCCGCCAACCTTGATGTCACGTTCATCAGGCGGTAAAAACAATTGCATCACGGTATAATGCGCAGCAGCTTCAGCAAAGGATCGGGCCTGCGCATTCTCGCGTGCAAAACTCACCATCTGAGTTTCTGTCTTCACGGCATACAATAATGAAGCAGCCATACCCATCATGACCACAATCATCCACAACACCATGATCATCGCAACACCCTGTTGTCGATAATCGTGCAATGATTCAACCTTAGCCTGGCGCACGTCCACCACCGACATACTCATCAACCTGTGGCAAATCAACGACTAAATCCGGCCAGCTCTTGCCATCCTTATCTTCCAGCTCCAGTTTGATTAATAACGGGTAAACCACCTGATCCACCCAGTCACTTTCCCAATCCGGATCATCATCAATGGTCTCGGCAGCAAAATAACTGAACTTCACTGAACGCAAACCCGCATAAACTAAAACGGGCTCTACTTCATCTAACGCCTCATCCCAGCTTAATTCAGGACGATACGGCGCATAACGCATTTCAAGCTTCCGCCCGTCTTTGTCTGAACCAACAGCCAGCTCAATCAGGTAGACGCCACCACTATTTTGCAAAGGCTGCAACGGTGCCGCATAACGCACATAATCATCATCACCTTCAAAGGCATAAACCGCGCCCTCTTCACCCTGAATCTTAACCACCATTGCCTGACTAAGCTGACTGCGCAGAAACTCACTGATAAGACGCATATCTTCAGTTTTCAACATTTTTTTATCGGCAGCATCCCAGCCACGACCAATAGTGTTAAAACCTGAAAACAACGCGAGAAATAATAGCGACATCATTGAAAAAGCAATCAACATTTCCAGCAAAGAAAACCCTTGTTGTCTGGAAAATGTTGTAGCCGAACGGGGTTGAGGAGGAATGGAATGATGGTAAGCCGAATTCATATCTGCTCACCAAAACGCAGCGAGGAAAGCATGAATTCCCGCTTTTTACCGGCACTATCCCAACTAATAACAACCGTCACCTGATAAGGCTGCACTGACAGTGAGAAATTATCCTGGTCTTCATCCAACTCAACAGGTTCCATATTGACTGCCCAATTATAGGAAGTACCACTCTCTTCTCCGGTTACACTACCCTGCTCCACCGGAATTTCAGACCCAACTGCCTGCATACGTGATTCAGCGATCTGTACAGCAAAACTGTATTCATCTGCCAAAACAACATTGCGCATAGAAGTGCCAAATAACCGCAGCAAACTCCCAACCACCAAAGCCATAACGACAAAAGCAATGAGAATTTCTAAAATAGAAAAGCCCTCACTCCTTCGCTTCCCACATGAGACAAATAGCTTACAGGGTACTGATGCGGCCACTGATCCACTCCACATTCACTTTATACGTCTGCTTTCGTGCTGTTAATTCAACCGAACCACCGGTTGAGCTACCGTCAGGGAAAAAACGGATATTGCCCTGATGAGCAGAAATTACCTCTGAGGAAGCCGTATTGATTTTTGCAGTGACAGAATCATGGAAATCACGCTTGTCACCTTTTCCATTCACCCAAAACTGACGGGACTGAATATTCATCGACCAGGTGACCTGCTTTTGCTGCAAAATGGCCACACTCCGCGCATGCCGCAGGCTGGCAGCAACTTCACGAGCCGCTTTTCTCAGCACAGGGCCTTCTGTCAATGAAGTAGCAACCACCCCCATCAGAATCGCCCCCAGCACTAAAACCAGCAATACCTCCAGCAGGCTAAAGCCATTTGGCTTCAACCCACCAGATTTTTCATGCGTTCCCGCATATGATGGTGAACCAACCATGAAAACAGTGCTAACTTACTTTTTCCACAAAGAAATATCAGCGTCCTCACCTTCACCACCAGCTGTGCCATCTGCGCCTAATGACACTAAATCATAGGGCTGGCTATTACTGCCGGGACGCTTATATTGATATTCGTTGTTCCAGGGGTCTAAAGGCACTTCGCCTTTCTTTAGATAAGGGCCATTCCAGCCACGGGCACCGGAAGGTGAGGAAATCAATGCTTTCAGTCCCTGTGAAGAATTCGGATAACTCCCTACCTCTAAACGGTACATATCCAGTGCTGCACTAATATTCTCAATTTGAACTTTAGCAGACTGGCTCTTGCCTTTACCCAGATACTTCATCGCCTGAGGCCCGACAATACCCGCAATAAGGCCAAGAATCACCAGCACGATCATCAATTCAATCAAACTGAATCCCACGTTTTTCGTCTTTCCTGAGCGTGGTAGTTTCAACATTGTAAGCTCCTTGTTTTTAATATTATTGGATAAATTTGGTATTTTTAATTCAGAGGCAGTTACTGCACTAAGTCACCCATACTAATCATTGGTATCAGCACGGCAAAGAGAATAGCCAGAATCGCAACAGCCATCAGCAGGATCAACAGAGGTTCCATGAGTGACAACATTTGTCGCACAGAGGTTTTAACTTCGTCGTCATAAATCACTGCCACATCATGCAATAATTCTTCCATCCGCCCGGTTTCCTCACCAACCCGCAACATATGAAGGGCGTAGGCCGGAAATACTTTTTTATTTAACAGTGTGCGGGTCAGACTTTCCCCTTGTTTAAGGCTATCTGCTGCCTCCCCGACAGATTTTGCCATCACCCGGTTGCCCATCGTATTTTTGACAATTTGTAACGAGCCCAGCAACGGCACACCATTATTCAGCAAAGTGCCCAGGCTACGGGAAAACCGCGCCATCTCAACCTTACCAATCAGATCACCTACCACCGGCCAGCGCAGCATAGAACGATCTAACCACAGACGCGCTTTCTCATTAGTGAATACATATTGAGTGAACATTAACAGCAACAGAAAGCCTAATAACACCGCCCACCAATATTCTTCCAGAAAAGCCCCGGCAGCAATCACCACTTTGGTTATCGTCGGCAGCTCAGCCCCCATATCAGCAAACATTTGTGAGAACTGCGGCACGACAAACAGTAGTAAAGCAATAATTGACAATACTGCCACCACAAACAGGATTGCAGGATATATCAACGCAGAAACCACAGTTCCTCTTAATTCTTTTGCCCGCAGCATATATTCCACCAAACGCTCCAAAGCATCATCAATCGAACCGCTTGCCTCACCGGCACGAACCATGTTGATGTAAAATTTTGAGAACTGGCCGCTTTCTTCCAGCGCATCAGCAAAATGCACTCCGCCCCTCACCTTTTCCTGTACACCACGAATCATTTTTTCCAGCGCAGGATTTTCCAGAATCTCCAATTGAATACCAAGCGCACGATCCAG
>JBMZDK010000102.1:0-13147 GCA_049614265.1 Thiolinea sp. | reverse complement strand
ACCACTGACTTCCACCGCAGCGCCAATTTACTGCAGGTGTCATCCGCCTTTGGGCGGGCGATGGAAACTGTAGATCGCTATGCAATCAGCCAGGCTTTGTATCCGTATTTGCTAAACAGCTGGCCGCATTTCTCCGATTCCGAACGTGATGCTGTGTTAAGCAGCAGCTGTGAAGGCTACTCATTTCCAACGAATCTCGATACCGATCCACCGCTGGGCGGAATGGCACCGGAGACGCATAAGGCACTAACCCACCGGGCATTGCAGGAAGGCTGGGCATCAGAGAAATACAACTCTGAATTAACAGCGCATTGGAACAGACGGCGTGCATAACTATTCCTCTACCCTTCTCACAAAGTAAGTAGACTCCATGCCTGATTTAATTCAGGAATGGATAGAGACAAGCAGACAAAAACACCAGAACAAAGGAAACCCAACAATGTTCAACGAAGAAAGACAACTCCAAAGCCCGATTCGCTGGGGCATGGTCGGCGGTGGTCGTGGTAGCGAAATCGGTCACGCACACCGGGCTGCTGCACGCCGCGATGGTTTTTTCCAGCTGGTTGCCGGAACCTTTGATATTGATCCGGAACGCGGACGTGAATTTGGCAGCAACCTGGGCGTTGCCCCGGAACGTTGTTACAGTGATTATGCCGCAATGTTTGCAGCTGAGGCAGAACGGGAAGATGGCTTGCAGGCCGTTTCTATTGCCACACCGAATGGTACACACTACGCAATCAGTAAAGCGGCACTGGAAGCTGGTTTGCATGTGGTTTGTGAAAAACCGCTGGCGTTTACAGTGCAGGAATGTGAGGAGCTGAAGCAGCTGGCCGAAGCAAAACAGCGCGTTTTTGGCGTAATGTATGGTTATTCCGGTTACCCGATGCTGCATCAGGCACGGGAAATGGTTAAGCGCGGTGATCTTGGCGAGATACGGGTGGTGAATATGCAATTCGCACACGGCTTCCATAATACTGCGGTGGAAGAAAACAGCCCCGGCGCAAAGTGGCGAATGAATCCGGAAATTTCCGGGCCAACTTACGTACTGGGTGATATCGGTACCCACTGCTGGCAGATGGCAGAGATGATTACCGGCCTGCAGGCGGACAAGTTGTGTTGTATGCGCCAGAGCTTTATCCCCAGCCGCGCACCACTGGAAGATAATGCACATGTCATGGTGAAATTTAAAAGCGGCGCAGTTGGCACATTATGGGCCAGTTCAGTAAATGCCGGTTCAATGCATCAGCAGAAGATTCGTATTATCGGGGAGAAAGCCAGCCTTGAATGGTGGGATGAACATCCGAATCAGCTTAAATATGAGATTCAGGGCCAGCCAGCACAATTGTTAGATCGTGGTATGGGTTATTTATACAGCGATGACCCCGGAGTATGTACCCGTATTGGTGGCGGGCACGCCGAAGGCTTTTTTGAGTCCTGGGCTAATCTGTATCACCGGTTTGGGCTGGCCATGGATGCAGCAGAACAGGACGACCAGGGTACGCTAAACGGGCTTTGGTATCCGGGTGCAGACGATGGTATCAGCGGCGTGCGTTTACTGGAGTGTTGCGTTGAATCAGCGGACAATGATTCAAAGTGGGTAAATTTTTAACCGTTACATACCATAAATTAAATTTATCGCAAGCTATTACCTGTTAATTTCTGTTACTATTCAATTGATAAGCAGCATGGCAAAATTTTTCAGTCACTCAATCCCGCATGGTTAAAGGATTACGGCGACAGAATTCCTGATAATTTTTGCATGCGTACTTAAATTAATAAAAAATATCAGGTAAGGGCATGAGGGTATCAATTAAGTTAACCATGGCGGGTATGCTATACGCCGCCATTTTACCATTGGCTAACGCATCCTGCGTTGTGCCAGCCACCATCGTTGCAGTTCTGGATGGGGATACTGTCCGGGTCGTTGACAGCGCCAGTCAGGAATATCTCATCGGCTTAATCGCCGCCAACGCACCGCAGCCAGGTCAGCCACATGCAGATGAGGCAACCGAACATCTGGCAACAATGATCCAGGATCAACCGGTTTGTCTGGATCCGATGGAAACCGATGATCAGCAACGGGTGATCGCCAAGGTGCACTGGCAAAATAAAGATGTCAGCCTGGAAATGCTGAAAGCAGGTTATGCCTGGTATGACACAATTTACCAACACCTGCAGACAGATAATGAAATCCGGAAATACTCCAGCACTGAATTACGGGCGAGTATTGACAGCCTTGGCCTGTGGGAAAATCAACACCCCATTCCGCCCTGGAACTGGACTTTATCTTCTAACTGAGCACACTGGCTGCCGGAACAGATCATGAATCCCGTAGTATATCCACCATCAGCTGCAAGCTGCGCTCGCCACGGAATTCATTGACTGCCAGCTTGTACACCAGATAAACCGGCTCACCCGGCTCCGGCCAGCGCTCAAGGTCAGCAAAAAACTGTATTCCCGGCACCACCAATGGTGCCGGGCTGCCATCCTCCAGCAAAGGCCGCAGCTCCAGTTTCATGTGTGCGTCTTTCAGTACCCGCTTCTGCACAATCAGGAAGCCACCTTCAAACTGAGGTTCCGGAAACCATTGCCCCCAGGGTGCAATCGTCCGCAGCTGTTCAGCACAAACCAAGTCAAAATCCTGCGTTTCCAGTTCCCCATCCGTAAACACCACTTCACGGAAGGTATCCGGCTGTAACTGGCGCAATACCGCGTCGGTAATCTCCGCCACAAACTGATCCAGATCAGTCTCCATTAGTGTCAGTCCCGCCGCCATTGCGTGACCGCCAAAGCGCAGAATTAATCCGGGGTTACGTGATGCCACCTCGTCAATCAGATCACGCATGTGCAAACCGGGGATAGAACGTGCTGAACCTTTGACTTGCCCATTTTCGGCGGAAGCGAACACAATCACCGGCCGATAATGCTTATCCTTAATCCGTGATGCCAGAATACCAATCACACCTTCGTGCCAGTCAGCCTGGTGCAAACACATAATGGGTGGAGGTTCAACGTTCTGATCCAGCACCAGTGCCTGAATGATTGCCTGGGCATCTTCTTTCATATCAGCTTCGATGCGCCGTCGTTCCATATTCAGCTGATTGAGTTCATAGGCTAACCTGCGCGCTTCCATGACATCATCTGTCAGCAAACAGCGAATCCCCAGTGACATATCAGCCAGACGCCCCGCTGCATTCAAACGCGGGCCACAAACAAACCCAAAATCACTGCTAACCACCGTTTGTGGATTCCGCCCGGCCTGATCTAATAGCGCGCTAATCCCGGCCTGGCCGTAACCTGCACGTATCCGGCGCAAGCCCTGCTCCACCAGAATACGGTTATTTACATCCAGCGGCACCACATCCGCCACTGTTCCCAGCGCGACCAAGGGCAACAGCGCAGTCATATTTGGTTCATCCAGCCCCTGTGCTGCAAAATGCCCGCGTGCCGCCAGTTCTTTTTTCAGCGCCAGCATCACATAGAACACCACACCAACACCGGCCAGGGCTTTTGATGGAAAAGCATCATCCCGCAAATTAGGATTAACCATTACATCACAGTCCGGCAGCTGTTCTCCCGGTAAATGATGGTCAGTAATCAGCGTTTTATATCCCGCAGCCTTCGCCGCCTCTACCCCTTCAATGCTTGAGACACCATTATCCACCGTCATCAATAACCAGGGCTGTTCCTTATGCTCCCTTGCCAGCGCAACAATCTCCGGCGTCAATCCATAACCATACTTAAAGCGATCCGGCACCAGATAATCGGCTTTTGCATGCCCCATCATATGCAGCGCACGCATTGATAATGCTGTTGCCGTGGCACCATCAGCATCATAATCACCAACAATTAATACCGGGTGTCCACCCTGAACAGCATCTGCCAACAGCGCAGCTGCTTCCTGCACACTACCCAACTGCTGCACCGGATGCAGCTGTTTCAGCGAATACTGCAATTCTGTGGCTGAAGTAATTCCACGTGCTGCCAGTACACGTTGTGTTAATGGCAGGCAAACACCGGCATCTTCAGAGGAAAACACCTGTTCACAACGCCGGGGCTGGATTTTCATATCAGCACATCTTCCATTGGTCGCCAGCCATGAATCACTGTTTTTGTTGTAATATCAATAGCAATGACATTGCCACCACCATTGGGCGGCTGGTCATACTGCCGGTCAATAGATACCCCGGCGTAATGGCAATACAGCAAAGTCCCCACACCGCCATGGCCAATCAGCAATAAATCACCCTGAGGATATTTCTCTATCACCGCTTCTGTCTCCGATACAATACGCTGCTGCGCATCCAGCGCCCGCTCCCAACCACGAATACTCTGCCCGGGGTGTGCAAAAAACTGATTCGCAGTCGCCTCGAAAATGTCAGGCGGCAGGTAGCCCGTAGCACTCCGGTCATTTTCGTGCATGCGCGCACGCACTTCGATTTCCAGGCCCAGCACAGCAGCCAGAATCTCTGCTGTATCTGTTGCCTTGGTTTCAGCGCTGGACACAATGGCAGATGTAGCAGCCAATACCTCTGGCTTACCCAGGCTATTGACACGTTGTCTTCCGACGGCAGATAAATGCCAGCGCATTACTTCGATGTCAGGATCCTGTTCCACCTGTGGGTGGCTCAGATAGCGAAGCACTCTGTTGGTTTTATTCGTCATGTTGTAACCATAACAGCTGGCTTTAACCACAACAACAAAGCCGTTTCAGGGCAGAATAACCAACGCCTCACCAATAGTAATCACCCGACAGATCAGGTAGGCTGCTGAGGTATCCGAAAACCAGTAATGATTTCAGACACAATAAAATTGGAGCGCAGATCATGAGTGCCTACATCATCGTCGATACCAAAATCAAGAACCCGGAACCGTACGAAGAATACAAAAAGCTTGCCAAGCCTATCGCAGAAAAATATGGCGGTGTTTACCGTGCCAGAGGCGGTGCGATGGACATTAAACAAGAGCAACTCTGGTCACCCACCCGCATGGTGATCGTTGAGTTTCCTGATATGCAGAGCGCGCAGGCTTTTCTGAATTCTGAGGAGTACGCACCGGTCAGGAAAATGCGTGAAGATAATGCGGACTGCACGCTGTTTATTCTGGACGGAGCATAAATGATGGCTGACACCAGCAGGTTCGCTCTTGCCTTTGATGTTTATGGAACGCTGATCGATACCCACGGTGTCGTTACTGCTCTCAGCACAATGGTTGGTGATCAGGCACCGGCGTTTTCACAAACCTGGCGTGATAAACAGCTGGAATACTCCTTCCGCCGTGGCCTGCAAAAGGATTACCAGCACTTTGGTATTTGTACGCGGGATGCACTGGAATACACCTGCCTGTTTTACCAGTGCGAACTGAGCACTGCACAAAAAGATGAACTGCTTGCACTCTATCGGGTACTGCCCGCTTTTGCAGATGTCACCGACGCGCTGGCACAACTGAAACAGGCTGATATACCGATGTACGCATTTTCAAATGGCAATGCTGCAGCCGTGGAAGGTCTGTTACAAAACGCCGGGATTCGGGAATATTTTGCCGGGGTTGTTAGTGTCGATGACCTGCAAACATTCAAACCCAATCCAGAGGTATACCAGCACTTCCTGACTCAGTCCGGTGCAACAGCGGAAAAAGCATGGCTGATTTCCAGCAATCCGTTTGATGTGATTGGTGCTGTGGGTATTGGCATGCAGGCTGCGTGGGTAAAACGTTCGAAAACAGCGATATTTGACCCGTGGGGAGTCGAACCAACCGCAACAGTCAGTGGACTGCATGAATTACCTGCTCTGTTTACAACAGAATAGCCCCCCGGCTCACTTCACAAAACACCTGAGGCAACAATCACTACGCTCATCCGGCAACGCAGCTATTTCTTCAGCCGGATGATACGCTTAAAGGAAAAAACAATCTGCAACCCAAATAAATAAGGGCATAGTTACCATATCGACGCCAAGGTGATATGAATATGCATTATCAAAATAAACCGGTCATAGAAACCATACGCGAAAATCTAACCCCGGCTGAAGTATTAGCCATTCGCACTCAGGAGCGCAAAGCAGGACGTTTGGTCAACGTCTCCAGGCTGCATGGAAATTTAGTGGAAATACAAATTATCCACCCCGAAAAGATTATTGATATCACACCCGGTCAGACACCTAAAATAGGTATGCAGCCGCTTTCATGAATTGATGCTCTACGCTCCGTAAGCAAATGAGTTTTTGGAAACCTGATAACTATCGCCATACTGCTATCCATACAGTTTCTGCCTTAATTTAACTCACCCGAATCCTTCATCAATTCAGGACTTTTTCCTGAATACCGCCTATTGTTACTAAACAAACGCAGCAAAAGCTGCCAAATACCCGTTCTCTTATTTCCAGCAAGCTAACAGTGATAAAAACTCTGAGGGCTTTTGCATACGTACCTGGGGGTAAGCGTCGGTAGTATTCTGGCAAAGCACTCTCGGCATACGCAAACACGACAACACAGGGGATTGATATGCAGTACAAACTAAGTATTTTCAGGGGAGCTATCTGTTTAGCGGCTTTCTTTTTGATAATCACTGCAAGCAGTTCTGTATATGCAGAATCACCATGGTCAATCACTAAAACATTGTCCATCAATCATGTCGGAGACCCCCGTAATAATGACGGACTACATGCCGAAGCATTTGGAATTACTTATGCAATCAATGATGTACATGCTGTAAAGCTGGGATATTTTGAAAATTCGCAAAAGAGAGACTCGGCATTATTAGGCTATTCCTATACTTACCGTGATACAGAGCACTATGCTTTAACCGCTAACCTGTACTTCGCCAATAATTATGAGGACACTTACTTCAAACTGATTGATTCAGTCGAAATGATTCCGTTATTAGGTATCAACTGGCATATCACCAAAGATGTTGATCTGGTATTTGAAGGTATTCCGGTACCCGGCTCAGATCCTTATTTTTTATTACAGACCGGCCTGTCATATAACTTCTGATCTCAGACTCATACACTTGATTTAACACCGGTAATCCCTGATAGTCAGCATTCGTTTTTGGCGGGAGCCGGACAATGCCTGATACAAGCCATAACTACGACTTTATTATCGTTGGTGCCGGTTCAGCCGGTTGTGTACTCGCTGATCAACTCAGTGCCAATGGCCGTTATCAGGTCTTACTTATTGAAGCCGGTGGCAGTGACCGCCGCCCTGATATCCGCATTCCCACCGGCTATGCTTTCACCTACAGCAATCCAGCCGTCAACTGGTGTTATCAGACTGAACCTGACCCGGGACTCAATAACCGAACCGCCTACTGGCCACGCGGCAAAGTAATTGGTGGTTCGAGTTCAATTAATGCTATGGCCTATGTCCGTGGTTTAGCACACGATTTTGATGACTGGGAAACTGCCGGAGCAGCAGGCTGGGGCAGCAAAACTGTGTGGAAAACCTATGGACAGCTGGAACGCCACTCTGAATTAGACAGCACTGGCAAACGTCAGTCACGCAGTAACGGCCCGCTCTGGGTGAGTGATTTGAGCAATGAAATCCCGGCATTTGCACAGCGATTTATCGCCGCTGGTGAAGAATTGGGCTATTCCCGTCTTGACCACATCAACGGTAACCGGCAGGAAGGCCTGACACTATTACGCAGCAATGTCTATCAGGGAAAACGCTGGTCAGCAGCTGATGCCTTCCTCCACCCTGCCCTGCGACGGCCTAATTTGCGTGTTATCAGTCGTGCGCTGGTTGAACGCATTACATTGGAAGGCGACGACTTGCTGCGTGCCACAGGTATTCGCTACCAACATAATGGCAGGAGTCACACAGCATATGCGCAGCACGAGGTTATTATTAGTGCGGGAGCCATCAATTCCCCCCAACTTCTCCAGCTATCCGGCATCGGCCCGGAAAAACTGCTGCACCAACACAATATCCCGGTCAAACACTCATTGGAACAAGTCGGCAAAGGCCTGCAGGATCATCTCGCCATCACCCATTATTACCATGCAACGGTGCCAACTCTGAATAACCGGCTGGGTAATTTACCGGGCAAGGCACTCGCTGCGCTGCAATATTTGTTTACACGCAGTGGCCCGTTAAGCATTCCGGTCAATCACTGTGGTGGTTTTATCCGGGCGGATGCCCAAAGCAGTAAACCCGATATACAGTTTTATGCAAATGCTGCTTCTTACTCGATTCCGTCCAGTGGCAAAGCACAAATTGACAAAGAACCCGGCTTTCTGATCTGCACTCAGCCGAGCCGCCCGGACAGCCGGGGCGAAATAAATATTGCCTCCGGCAATGCTCAGGATGCTCCCCTGATTCAGGCCAACTCGCTGGCCACAGAGCAGGATCGCAGTAACGCCATTAAAGCCGGTAAACTCCTGCAACAATTTGCCGCCACCGACGCTATGCAGCAGGTGATCAAGGCCGCTAAAACACCGGATATCTCGTTAATGAATGATGAGGAATTACTGGAAAACTTCCGCGAACGGGCCGGAACCGTTTACCACCCAACCAGTACTTGTCGTATGGGAAATAATGCGCAAGATTCGGTGTTAGATAATCGCTTACGGGTTCATGGCATCAACGGGCTGCGCGTCGTCGACGCCTCAGCATTCCCGAATATTACATCAGGCAATACCAATGCGCCCACCATGATGCTGGCGTTGCGGGCAGCAAAACTGATTCTGGAAGACAGATAAGAGAACGAAAACCATGCGCCTTACCGAAATTGAAACCTTCACCGTTGCTAACCCCCCGCCCCGTCACGGCGGACGTTATTTCATTTTTGTCCGCCTCACGACAGCATGCGGCCTTTCCGGTGTTGGGGAAATCTACAACGCAACTTTTGGGCCGGAATTGTGCGAAGCGATGGCAAAGGAAATGTTCTCCCGTCATTTTTTGAATAGTGATCCCTGTCATATCGAAAAAATGTGGCGACAGGTTTACAGTGCAGGCTTCACTCAGCGCCCGGATATCACCGTCAGTGGCATACTCAGCGGCCTGGAAATGGCATGCTGGGATATTCTGGGTAAGGCTTATGACAAACCAGTGTATGAGCTGTTGGGAGGGAAGGTTCATGAACGCTTACGTAGCTATACCTATCTCTACCCAACTGAAGGTGACGTGTATCCTGACCCGGATCAGCCGAATGTTTATAACAACGCAGACATGGCGGCGGAAGTCGCGGTCAAAATGGTAGAGAAAGGCTTTACCGCTGTGAAGTTTGATCCTGCCGGGCCATATTCAATTTACGACGGCCACCAGCCACGGATGGAAGACCTTGAACGCTCAGAGGATTTCTGTCGCACTATCCGTGAAGCCGTTGGCAGCAAGGCCGATCTGTTATTTGGTACCCACGGACAGTTCACCGTTAGCGGTGCAAAACGCCTGGCGCGACGCATTGAGTCATACGATCCGCTTTGGTTTGAAGAGCCGGTACCACCGGAAAGTCCGGAAGCGATGGCTGAAGTGGCGCATTATACCTCGGTACCCATAGCCACCGGGGAGCGGCTATGCACCAAATATGAGTTTGCCCGCGTCCTTGAAACCCGTGCAGCCTCTATACTGCAAATGAATCTGGGCCGGGTGGGCGGCTTGCTCGAAGCAAAGAAAATAGCCGGAATGGCAGAAACCCGGCAGGTTCAGATCGCGCCCCACCTTTATTGCGGGCCGGTCGTTGCTGCTGCCAATATTCACCTCGCTACCTGCAGCCCCAACTTTCTGATACTGGAATCAATCGGCACATTTGACGGGCCGTATATGGCAATGTTAAAAACCGGCATCAATTGGGACTCAGGTTATATTATTCCACCAACGCAGCCGGGGCTGGGCGTTGATCTGGATGACACCTTTATTGCGGCACACCCTTATACAGGTAAGGAACTGCACCTGGATATGACGCGTGAACCGGTACGACCGTAATCACGCTGAAGGAAAATATGTTTAAAAAATTATGCAAATGGTGGTTTCTGCGCCAGGGCTGGACAACAGAAAATTGTTTACCGAAAAAAGAGAACGGCGATGAGTTGAATAAATACGTACTCATCGCTGCGCCTCATACCAGCAACTGGGATTTTATTTTCGGCATGGGGGCAAAGGAAATTTTACAGCTTCCTATCCGGTTCACCATCAAAAAAGAATGGATGAAATTTCCGTTTGGTGGTTTTATGCGTAGCCTTGGGGCGTTGCCCATAGACAGAACCCCCAAAGCAGGTAATAAACCACGTGTCAGCATGGTGGATTTGATGGCCGATTTGCTGGTGGATGCCAAACAGGATTTATTCATGGTAGTCACCCCGGAAGCCACCCGCAGCCGCCGGGAACAATGGAAAGGCGGCTATTACCACATTGCCAAACAGGCTGGTGTACCCATTGCACTTGCTTATCTGGATTACAAAACCAAACGTTGTGGAATTGGCGAAGTGATTTATCTGACCGATGATGCCAACGCAGATATGCGCAGAATTATGGCTTTTTACCAAAGCAAAACCGGGCACTATCCGGACAAATTCAGCGTGGATAAGCGCTATCTGTAAGCATCTGGTTTGACTGCGTGATAAGTGCAATACAACAACGGCTGCCAGTCGAAGATGTGCTGGATGAGCTGAAACAACAGCTGGCAGCACGCGATGAAGTAATTCTGGAAGCACCACCGGGTGCAGGTAAAACAACACTGGTACCGCTGGCCCTCCTGGATCAGCAATGGCTGGGCGGACAAAAAATCCTGTTACTGGAACCACGGCGTATCGCAGCGAAATCTGCTGCTCATCGCATGGCAACATTACTCGGAGAACAACCCGGTCAGCGTGTCGGTTATCGCATGCGTCTTGACACCAGGGTTAGTCACACCACCCGGATAGAAGTCATCACAGAAGGCATTCTGACACGGATGCTGCAGCATGATCCGTCACTGGATGGTGTTGGGCTGGTGATTTTTGATGAATTCCATGAACGCAATCTGGAGTCTGATCTCGCGCTAAGCCTGTGCCTGAAGGGCAGAGCGTTGTTTCGTGAACAGGAAAATGATAACGCTACAAATAAAGCAGAGTCCGGTGAGCATAAGCCACTGAAGTTGCTGGTGATGTCAGCCACACTCGACAGCGGTGCGATATCTCATCTACTCAATAATGCACCCGTTGTCAGCAGTGCTGGCAGAAGCTATCCGGTTGACATTATTTACGGACAGGCCAGCAAGCCCCGTGAACGCCTTATTGACCGCATGACTATCACCCTTCAACGGGCCATAAAAGATAATCCCGACAGCAGCATTCTTGCCTTTCTGCCCGGCCAGAGTGAAATCCGCCGCACCGCTGAAGCCCTCGGAGAGTGGCTCACTACACACAAAATATCCGGTGTTCACCTCCGGCCACTCTACGGCAATTTGTCACTGGCAGAACAACAACAGGCAATTGCACCGCTGCCGGAATCCCGGGTCGGCGAACAAAAAGTTGTACTGGCAACAAATATTGCTGAAACCAGTCTGACCATTGAAGGTATTGACGTTGTCGTAGATTCCGGGCTGGTACGCAGCGCCCGGTTTGACCCGGCTACTGGTATGACGGCGTTGCATACCAGCAAAATCTCTGCGGCTTCCTCCGTGCAGAGAGCCGGGCGAGCCGGGCGTTTACGGGCCGGCAAATGTTACCGGTTATGGTCAGAAAGCCAACAACAGCAACTGGCGCAACATAATGAAGCAGAAATTTTATCTGCTGATCTGGCGCCGGTCGCCATGCAGTTATTACAGTGGGGTGTAGACGATCCTTCTGAGCTGGACTGGCTGGATACACCGCCTCCCGGAAACTGGCAGCAGGCCCTGGATCTGCTGTCCTCACTCGGTGCAATAAAACAGCATCCGGCGCATACACTCACTGAGCATGGTGAAGCCATGTCTGCATTACCGTTGCATCCACGACTGGCCCACCTGTTACTGTGTGGTGCAGCAGCTGGCGTCACCCAAACAGCAGCACAACTGGCCGCTGTGTTATCGGAACGCGATCCGCTAAGCCGTAATGCTCCTGACATTAGCCAGCGACTTGAAATCCTGAGTGGTGATAAACCCTGCCCACGTCAACATCAGGGGTGGTTACACCGGACGCGCCAGCTAGCCAGACAATATTCAGATCAACTGCGACAACACAAAGCACCCACCAACGGCATTGCTTACCTGGTGCCGGAAGAGCAACTTACAGGATATCTGCTGGCCTGTGCTTATCCGGATCGGATTGCCCGGCAACGGCACTCGGGTGGCTATCAGCTCGCAAATGGCCGCAGTGCTAATTTCAGTGACCGCACACCGCTGGCAAAACAACAATGGCTGGCTATCGCCGAAGTTAGCAGCATGGCTGGCGGTAAAAGTGATGTCATCCGCTCAGCCACAGCGCTCGACGCGGGGCTGTTCGACACGGCTTTGGCTGAATGCGTACGAACAGTGTCCATTGCTGAGTGGGATGAAAAAACCGGGCGTTTTATTGCTGAGGAACAGGAGAAAATTGGCGCGCTGGTACTACGCAGAGCTAAGCTAAACCCTATTCCACAGGCCGCAAAGCAAACCGCCCTGTTAAAACATGTCCGCAAACAGGGACTCAGTGTATTTTCATGGCCCAAAGCGCTGACGCAATGGTGTGCCCGTGTAAAACTGGTACGCGCCACCGAAGGTAATAACTGGCCAGACCTGAGTCAGGACACACTGCTGGCTACATTAGAAGACTGGCTTGCACCTTATCTGGATGGAGTGAAGAGTGCCAACGATTTCCGCCAACTCGACCTGTTGGCTATATTAGGTGCGTTATTAAGCTGGGAACAACAGCAACAGTTAAATCAACTGGCCCCAACCCGCTTCCATGTGCCGTCCGGCTCAGCGATTGCTATCGACTATACGGTTTCACCACCAGTGCTGGCAGTGAAATTACAGGAAATGTTCGGCTGTGAACAAACACCTGCGGTTGTGAATGGCAAAGTATCATTACTGGTACATTTGTTATCGCCAGCAGGCAAGCCATTACAGATTACTCAGGATTTAGCGGGATTTTGGCGAACGTCATACCATGATGTGAAAAAAGATATGAAGGGCAGATATCCAAAACATCCCTGGCCGGATGATCCGTTGATTGCCATTGCTACGCGGAAGACTAAGGCGAGGTTGCAG
>JBMZDK010000101.1:0-13194 GCA_049614265.1 Thiolinea sp. | reverse complement strand
GGTTGACCACTGAAGAAGTTTCATCCATGCTGCTAATGCTGGAGCTACAGGGCTACGTTGCAGCGTGTGGTGGCGGTCACTACATGCAGTTAACCCCAAGAGAATGACCTGATGAAAGAAAACACGTTAGACGTATTGTTCTACCTGTTTGACAATTATCCTGAGATTGACGAAGGTTCCCCAGACAATCGTGAATCATTAGATTTGTATTTACAGGGTGCAGGATTTCTTCCACATGAAATCAGTAGAGCCTTCACTTGGCTGGAAAGTCTGGGTGATGATGCCCGTACCCTGTATACCCCTTCAAATTCGAATGCTATCCGGATATTCTCATCTGATGAACAACGCTGGATGGACACCGAATGCCAAAGCTACCTGCTATTCCTCGAACAGGCCGGTGTACTGAATATGGAATCCCGTGAACAGGTAATAGACCGTGTACTCGAACTCGAAGATGATGAGTTTAATCTTGATCGTCTGAAATGGGTTATTCTGATGGTTTTGCTCAACCGTCCGGATGAAGATAACAGTTTTTTCTGGACAGAAGGCCTGACTCTGGATGGCACCCAGCCTATCTACCACTAACAGCATTCAGCACTGGATGCTGCCTGATTAATAAAAAGAAAATAACCATAACGCTCATTTTACTCATTAGCTGAATGAATCTGTTTCTAATATGAAATACCTGTGAAATATTTGCCTGAATCGAAATCAGCGCTTTACTTTACCGGTATTTTCGGGTTTACAATGCAACCACCCCGGAGAGGGGGCACATGAAAAATTTTTCATGACATAGAAATAAAAACCTTACATTCAACTTACAAAAAGCAGATTCATGAGCGAAAATCTGGTCATTGTCGAATCACCGGCAAAAGGCAAAACCATCGAGAAGTACTTAGGCAAGGGGTATCATGTTCTTGCCTCTTACGGTCATGTGCGCGATCTGATCCCGAAAGAGGGAGCAGTCGATCCGGACAATAACTATGCCATGAAATATGACATTATTGACCGCAACCAGCGCCATGTTGATGCCATTGCCAAAGCACTGAAAAAAGCTGACACTCTCTACCTGGCAACTGACCCTGATCGCGAAGGTGAAGCGATTTCCTGGCACCTTTATGAATTGTTAAAGGAGAAAGGTGCACTTAAAGATAAAGAAGTACACCGTGTTGTTTTCCATGAAATCACCAAAGGCGCGGTTAAATCGGCTATTGAGAGTCCGCGTGAGCTGGCAACACCTTTAGTCGATGCACAGCAGGCACGTCGTGCACTGGATTATCTTGTCGGTTTTAACCTGTCACCACTATTATGGCGCAAGATAAAACGCGGCTTATCCGCCGGACGCGTTCAAAGTCCGGCGCTGCGCATGATTGTTGAGCGTGAACTGGAAATAGAAGCTTTTATTCCACAGGAATACTGGACTTTAGTGGCTCAGGTCGAGAAAGACAGCAAAGCTTTTTCCGGCAAATTACACACACTTGATGGCAACCGGCTCGATCAGTTCGACATTAATAATGACGAAAGCGCAAACTCGGTGCGTGATCGCCTGCTCAAAGCTGCAGCCGGCAAACTATTGGTGCAGAAGGTTGAGAAGAAACAGCGCAAACGTAACCCGGCCGCTCCTTTCACCACTTCAACTCTGCAACAGGAAGCAGTGCGCAAACTACGCTTTTCTTCACAGCGTGCTATGCGAACCGCACAGCAATTGTATGAAGGTATCGATTTGGGCGAAGGCCCGGTTGGTCTCATAACTTATATGCGAACTGACTCGGTTGCCCTGGCCAAAGAAGCGGTCACCGAATTACGGGAACTGATCACTCAGCGCTATGGCGCAGATAAAGTGCCAGAATCAGCACGTGAATATAAAACCAAGTCTAAAAACGCACAGGAAGCTCACGAAGCAGTGCGCCCCACTTCCTGTATGCGTGTTCCGGAAGAAATCCGCAGCCACCTTAGCGATGACCAGTTCAAGCTATATGAGCTGATTTGGCGGCGGACGGTAGCCTGCCAGATGATTCATGCCACCATCGATACCGTTTCGGTGAACCTGGAAGCTGAAACCGGTAGTTTCTTCCGCGCCTCCGGATCCACTATCAGGCACCCTGGCTTTCTGGCAGTGTATGAAGAAGGTCAGGACGATCAAAAGAAAAATAAGGATGAAGATAAAATCCTGCCACCGCTGGCAGAAGGTGAAACAATTACACTGCACGAAATCGAGGCTAACCAGCATTTCACCGAGCCGCCACCCCGCTTCTCGGAAGCTTCACTGGTTAAAACACTGGAAGAATATGGTATTGGTCGTCCGTCAACTTACGCCAGCATTATTTCGACTCTGCAGGCACGAGAGTATGTGGAACTGGAACAACGCCGTTTTTTCCCGACGGATATTGGGCGCATCGTCAATAAATTCCTCACGGAACATTTCACTCGTTATGTTGACTATGATTTTACCGCCAATCTGGAGGATCAATTAGACTCTATTTCACGTGGTGAAACCGAATGGGTGCCGGTACTGGATCAATTCTGGCAACCATTTCATGAACTGGTTGATGACAAAATGGAAAGCGTACAGCGCAGTGATGTGCTGAAACCGCGTGAAATTGGCATTGATCCTAAAAGTGGTAAGCCGGTATCGGTTCGCATGGGACGCTATGGCCCATTCGTCCAAATCGGTACGCGTGATGATGAGGAACCCCCAACGTTTGCCAGTCTGCGCCATGGCATGAAAATGGATGATGTCACACTGGAAGATGCGCTGGAATTGTTCAAACTGCCGCGTCATCTTGGTGAGACGGGAGAAGGTCAGGCAGTGTACGCCAGTATTGGGCGTTTTGGGCCATATATCCGTTACAGCAGCAGCTTTGTCTCACTCAAAGAAGACGACCCTTATACTGTAACTCTGGAAAGGGCTTTGGTTCTGATCGAAGAAAAGAAAGCGGCAGACCTGGCGAAAATAATTCAGGATTTTGGCGACGATATTCAGATTCTGAAAGGGCGCTGGGGGCCTTTTGTGACCGATGGAATCGTGAAAACACGCTTAGCGAAAGATCGTGACCCACTCACAGTGACGCATGAAGAAGCACTGGAGATGATCGAAAATGCGCCACCGCCAAAAAGTAAGGCAGCCCTAAAGAAATATACAGCCAAGAAAAAAGCGGCAGAAAAGGAAAAGAAGGCAGCAGAAAAAAAGGCTACGGCTGAAGCAAAGAAAGCAGCAAAGAAAACGCCTGCGAAGAAAACAACGGCCAGAAAACCTGCCGCTAAAAAAACCTCCACTGCTAAAGCAACAACAGCGAAAAAAAGTACAACCGCCAGAAAGACTGCGACGCGAAAAAAGACTACAACAACCAAAGCGACAGATTCCAGCTCACCAGCCGGAGATTGATCACCATGGAACTCAGTCGCTCTATTGATGAAGCCGTTGATATTGTGAAAAATGGTGGGATATTGGCTTATCCAACTGAGGCAGTCTTTGGTCTGGGCTGCAATCCAAGCAATCTGAGTGCGGTACAACGGTTACTGGGTATTAAACAACGACCTGCAGATAAGGGCCTGATTCTTATTGCATCCAATATTAATCAACTCACAAACTTCGTGCCCCCGCTGGAGGATGAAATTCTGGAACGTATTCAGCCCACATGGCCCGGCCCGGTTACCTGGTTATTACCGGTTCATAATGAGGTTTCGCCTTTGGTGCGCGGTAATCACTGGACAATTGCCGTGCGTATTAGTGCTCACCCGGAATGTCAGTTACTCTGTCAGCGACTTGGGCATCCACTAATATCGACCAGCGCCAACTTGTCAGGTTATCAGCCAGCCAAAACAGCGATCGAAGTCAAGGAGCAACTTGGACAGCAAATTGACCTGATACTGGACAAACCGCTGGGTGGCAGAGAACAGCCCAGCGAAATACGTAATGCCTTCACTAATGAGATAGTAAGAACCGGATAGATACACCGCGATGGATCAGCTGAACGAATTACTCATGCGCAGCGCCAACCGTGACGCTGATGCATTCAGCCAGTTATACCGGCAAGCCTCACCCAGACTGTATGCCCTGTGTAAGCGATTGATGCGCGATGATGAGCTGGCAGAAGATGTATTGCAGGAAGGTTTTGTCAAAATATGGAAAAATGCCGGTGCCTTTACTGCTGGTCGTGGTAGTGCTATGACCTGGATGACCACCATCGTTCGCAATCAGGCGCTGGATAAATTGCGTATGGCGAAAAGTCGTCCGGTATTAGCGGATGAAGGGGAATACGAAACTCTGGAATTCGCTTCTGCAGAACTTACGCCGGACAACCTCAAAGCTCTCAGCGATGATACCCAGCAGCTGCTACAGTGCATGCAACAACTCAAGCCGGAGCAGCGCGAATGTATTATGGCCGCGTTTTATTATGGCAATACACACGATGAACTCGCAATTAAAATGACCAAGCCCCTGGGAACCGTAAAAGCCTGGATTCGGCGCGGCATAGAACAGTTACGGCGCTGCCTGTCCCATGCTGCCTGACACCTGATTCAACTCACTTTAACTACCTGCCAGTAAACATCCATTTGTGGGTCAAACACGGTCATTTCACCTTCAGACAGCACTAATTTATCCGGGACGGCTAATGGCTGATCAGAACGTTGCAAAATCATTTGACGCTTATTTGGTGGCAGCCCGTAAAAAGCCGCACCATTGAGCGATAAAAACCCTTCCAGCTTATCCAGCGCCCCTGCATTTTCAAACACCTGCGCAACAATAGAAATAGTATTCGCCACATTAAAAATTCCGGCACACCCACAGGCACTTTCCTTAGCACCATCCAGGTGTGGGGCAGAATCAGTCCCCAGAAAAAACCGCTTATCGCCGCTGGTAACCGCTTCCACCAAAGCCAGACGGTGTGACTCACGCTTAGCAACCGGCAGGCAATAATAATGTGGTTTAATCCCACCCACTAACATAGCATTGCGGTTAATCACCAGATGGTGTGGTGTAATGGTTGCTGCGGTATTGCCAGCACAGGACTGTACATACTCAACGCCATCACGGGTCGTCAAATGCTCAAAGACAATTTTCAATGCCGGAAACTGCGCACGTACCGGCAAAAGCTTCTTCTCAATAAAAACTGCTTCACGGTCAAAAATATCTACTTCGCTATCCACTACCTCTCCATGCACCAAAAGAGGCATTCCTATCTCTTCCATCACCTCAAGCACCGGATAGATTTTTTCCAGATCTTTGACGCCTGCCGCTGAATTGGTTGTTGCACCAGCGGGATAAAGCTTAACTGCGGTAACCTGCCCGGACTCAAAGCCCTGTTTAACGTCCTGCGGATCTGTTTGCTCCGTCATATACAACGTCATCAACGGTTCAAATCCACTATCTACAATCAGTGCATCAGCAATAGCTTTACGATACACCAGCGAATCAGCAGTACTGACAACAGGAGGTTGCAGGTTTGGCATTACAATCGCCCGCCCAAAATGACGTGTGGTATAAGGCAGAACCTTCTCTAACATTTCGCCGCTACGCAAGTGTAAATGCCAGTCATCAGGCTGAGTCAGGGTAAGGTGATTAATAATGCTCATAAGATTTTTCTGCTCCACGGGTTGGGGAATTGAGAATCAGTTTAAGTTCGTGCTCAAAAGCTTCAGGAATATTATTACGCCTCCAGCCCCATGAGCTGGCGGTTTTAGACACCTGAAAATCTTTGCGCACCGCCTGACAACTATTGAATGGTATAATTATCTTGCAAAACAGCTAACCATTCACCTGAAATTTTCAATGCGGTAAGAACTGATCCTGAGCCAAAGAAGCACCGGAGCGAGCGATCAGGTTATTGCTTACGTCTCCGCACAATATTGCTACAAACCTTATAAACGTCACCTTCCCTGGCGGTGTAGACCGTCATATCCGGATCCTGCTGTTTCACCCAGCGGCGGCTATTACGTTGAATTTTATCAAGTTGTTGATCTGTTCTTGATGGGTCATGGTGAAATAAGATTGCATTTTTAACTTCAGCATCTACAGCCAGCTTCAACATCTGTGAAATCAAGGAATGCCCCCAACCATGAATAGCATCCCGCTCTTCATCTAAATACATCGCATCATGTAAAAATAAATCTACCCCATGAACAAATTCAACCCACTGTTGATATGACGTTTTGGGAACTGTTGGAGGCACCAACTCATTATCAGTAATATAGACAAAGCTGCCCTGAGGAGAATCAACACGATAAGCACAGCAACCACCGGGATGATTAGCAGCGATCGTCGACACCTGAAATTCACCAATATGAATATTTTGATCCAGAATGGGCATTACCTGGATATTTGCTTTTAACGCATCAACCGGTACTGGAAAATGTGGGTCTGCCATTTGCTCAAGTATCGACCTTGGGCTTTCAGGCAGGTGATCTGCCAGCAGG
The DNA here is from genome assembly GCA_049614265.1 of Thiolinea sp. Classification (GTDB taxonomy): domain Bacteria; phylum Pseudomonadota; class Gammaproteobacteria; order Thiotrichales; family Thiotrichaceae; genus Thiolinea. Next base: position 6,777 of record JBMZDK010000101.1, on the reverse strand, counting down.
AAAATATCTTGTTTGGTTTCATAGGCAGGTCGGAAAAAAGGAAAACCCTGGATATGATCCCAGTGGTAATGGCTAAAAAATAAGTGTAAAGGTTGCTGCCCAACCAGATCATCACCCAATATACGAATACCAGTACCAGCATCAAAGATTAAACGCGTTCCATCATTTCCCTCAACACTCACACAAGCGGTATTACCGCCATAACGCACCGTTTCCACGCTTGGACTGGCTATTGAACCACGAACACCATACAGCTTTATTTTCATTGTTAAAACCTGCTATTGATTAATGCTTCTCAAGCAGCGGTTCATCGTTACCAACAACACCAACATTTGTTAAGCAGTATAGCAAAAGCCTTTATCCGAAAAATGAATACTGCGTACATGCTTAACATCGTCATTCCATGACAAAAACACCCTCAGTCTAAACAATACTGTTTTCTCCCACCTTCCCTTTCGGCAGATTATTTTAAGTACGTACGCAAAAGTTTTCAGGGGTTTTGAATTCTTTGCTCGCCAGATTGCAGGCTTTGAGCAATTAAAAACATTTTGCTGCACTGTTTATTATAGAAGTTTCACCGACAGTTTGTACTTTCTCAGTGCTTTAATGCACCGGCAGGCGTGCCCGCAATTCATCACGATCATACCACCACTGCCCTTCTACAATAGCATCAATCACTTGTCCCATACGTGGCATAAAATCCGCCGGGTCAAGCAGCTCCAGTTTTTGCAACCAGAAATCCATTTTTGGCTGTGAATTAACATTACTGTGTTGCTCAGCCACCTTGCCCAACATCGCCGATGTTAAAAACATCACACTGTCACGCTTCTCGCCCTCCAGTCTCAGATCAGCGATATAGTGCGCCACCGCTGCTGCCACTGCTGCACCATCGGCTTTATCCGGAGTACCGTCGATGAGATTATTCAGCATCATAATGGTCACATCCGGATCAATCGGATAAGTTATAGCCAGCCATAAGCCATTACCCAAGGCTGGAACTGCTGCAGGCAACTCTGTACGGTACAGCACGTCACAGCACCTGACCGCAGCTTCCCACTGCTCAGCATCACGGAATAACTGAAAAGCCTCTTTTGCCAACCCCCATGCAGCCTCCGGCATCCCCTGTTCGTTCAACTCCAGCATAATTTCAGCAATATCATATTGCAGTTGTGCTCGTTGTAACGGTTCAGACGCAGGGGTCAAACGCATCAGATCCTGCTGACGCTTGTTCAACTCTGCGCGCAGAAAATGGCGCGAATCATCGGCTTCACTAAAAGCTAAAGGGCTATCGTTACTCATAGTCAGTTACTCATTAGTCATATCGCGGGGCAGAATAACAGAGTAGTTTCATCAGGTAATTATCCTGTTTTAGGAATACTGTCGAGCCATCACAGAAAATCAAACACTGGCTACCAAAGCAACAAACCAGAGAATGATAATTTTTCAGGGCTGCACCATTAACATAATTTGATCATCAGGTTGTGTCAGCTCTGTTTTACCCAACGTCAGCACAAACTTAAACGGCTCCATTACAGATGCTTTAGCGGTTATTGCTGCGAATAGCTCCTGCTTACCAGAACCTGCATCCAACTCAGCACCTAACAACGGCTGGCCATCAGTTGCCCGCGAATCATGAATCCACAGCCGATACCGCTGATCTTTCCCGGGAGCAGGCAGGTTAATGAAACGCATCACCCCTTCCTGCAACGCCGAATTCCAGATCAAATCCCCCTGAACGTCTTTCATCCTCGGGTTCAGGGTACGCAGCCAGTTGCCACCAATACTGTCACTACGCCCGCGCAGCAATTGATAATTAAATTTCAGAGAAGATGTCTCTATCGCAGAAGGCTCGCTTGCCTCCGAATTAGCCCAGCGTATTATCGTCCAGGTCGTTGTCATGATGACTAAAAAAACAAGCCCTCCCAAAGCCCATTTTCGCCATACAGAACCATCCATGAAATTACACACCCTCTCAAAACAAAATGATCAGACAGCTTGACAGGGGTTTACAACCGAACATCCCCAAAAACGTTTCAATGACAGAATTCCTGTCAAAGTTTTTGCGAATATAACTGCCAGCTCATTGATAGCATTATAAAAACACCCACTCCAGTTAGAATGTAGCAAACATTTTCGATAAATACTCCTACAAAAATCATTAGGCATTTTAATGTTCATAACTGCATTATAGGGCGCTTCACTGGCAACATATTTCTACCTTACTGCAAGTGCTGCACCGATATTATGGGTAATGAAACGGATTTACTATGAATGAGCATTTTCTCCACAATCAAACAGTTGCCTGCTATACGAGCTTCTATGCAACAGGAGATGCTTAATCATGCTGGATATCCTGTATCAGGATGAGCATATTGTTGCTATCAACAAGCCCTCTGGCTTGTTAGTACACCGCAGCCTGATTGACGCCCGTGAAACACGGTTTGCCATTCAGTTAACCCGTGACCAAATCGGAAAAAAGGTGTACCCCGTGCACCGGCTGGACAAGCCGACTTCCGGAATACTGCTGTTTGCACTCAGCAGTGAAACTGCCCGTACCCTGACAACACAATTCACCGCAAGGGAAGTACAAAAGAAATACCTTGCTGTTGTCAGAGGTTACACGGAGGAAAGCGGGGAAATTAATTACGCTCTGAAGGAAAAACACGACGATATCGCCGACGCCGATGCTGACCCGGATAAAGCAGCGCAGGCAGCAATTACCCGGTACCATAATTTACAACGCATAGAATTACCTCATGCCGTTGGGCGTTATCCTACTGCCCGCTATTCATTATTAGAATTAACACCGCTCACCGGGCGCCGCCATCAAATCCGCCGACATATGAAACACATTTTTCATCCCATTGTTGGCGATACCACCCATGGAGACGGGCGACACAATCAGTTTTTCCGCACACAGTTTGACTGCCATCGCTTATTACTGCATGCCCGTTCACTTCAATTACTCCACCCTGTATACAAAACACCACTGGCTATCTATGCTCCCTTACCACCAGATTTCAATCTTGCCCCTTTTGCTGCTGACTAAACCCTCGTGTGGCGATTACAAGACATCATATTAGAATGCCAAACTCCGGCGCTTTCTCTGCTAAAAATCCCCTGTAGCATCACTTAGTGGCTTACCACAAAGCCAACTGAGGTGTTAGACTGCCAGTATGCCTAAATTACCCTTAATACATAAATCCGAGGTTGTCGCCCGCAGCCGCCTGTTCCGTGTTGAAGCACTGGATCTTGAATTCAGCAATGGTGAACAACGCGTCTTTGAACGCCTGGCAAGCCGTGGCTATGGTGCTGTACTTGTTGTACCGATGATCGATGATGACACTATACTGATGATCCGGGAATATGCTGCCGGTACAGAGCGGTATGAACTGGGATTGCCTAAAGGTAAAGTTGATGCTGGCGAAACACTGATAGAGGCTGCTAATCGTGAACTCATGGAAGAAGTCGGATATGGTTCACATAATATCCAGCACCTGAAATCTGTCAGTCTGGCTCCGGGTTATATGGGCCACCGCACAAACTTATTATTGGCACGCGACCTATATCCAGCAAAGCTCGAAGGGGATGAGCCGGAACCACTGGAGGTCGTCCCTATGAAACTCAGTGAGCTGGATCAGCTTGTCGCTACGGATGAATGCAGCGAAGGTCGCAGCCTTCTCGCCTTGTACATGGTAAGAGATGTACTGCAGCAAGAGGCCGTAGCACAACAAAACTCATGAACTCAAAAAACGCGATCACTGGCTTACTGAAAGCTGTTATTACGTATTTTGCATTATTGTCACCAATTAACAGCTACGCCAACTTTCCCATTGAAGGCTCGTTTTTCGCTACTCAGAAATGCCCTGCTTTACGCTCAATCCGCAAAAATACTAATCCCGGCAACTTCTTCATAAAACCCGGGGAGCAGTATCGGCTTAAAGCTAAAAACAAATCAGCTGCGACACACTACCTGTTGAAAATGCAAGGCGAACAACGCTGGGTCAGAACGGACTGTGGCCAACTGAACCATCAACCGACGTTACAAAAAAACCAGCCCCCCAACAAGAGTCAGGATTACCTGTTAACTGCCAGCTGGCAACCCGCATTTTGCCAAACACATCAAGCTAAACCCGAATGCCGCACACAAAAACCGAAGCGGTATGATGCTCAACATTTCGCTTTGCATGGCTTGTGGCCACAACCCCGTGACAATGCTTATTGTGGCGTCAATACGACTCTTAAATCGATAGATCGCCGGGGAGAATGGCATTTACTGCCAGCGCTTGAGCTTAGTAAAACCCTGCGCAAAACACTGAATAAAATCATGCCGGGCACAGCTTCTAACCTGCAACGCCATGAATGGTATAAACACGGCACCTGTTACAGCCCTGATCCGGAAACCTATTATCGGGACTCCATTCACCTGATGCAGCAGTTAAATGAGTCTGCCGTGACGCGTCTATTTGCCGCAAATATTGGCAAGACGCTCAGTATGCGACAGATCCGCCATGCGTTCGAACAAGATTTTGGCAAAGGGATGGGGAAAAAGGTTGATATTCGCTGTCATCGCAAACTGATTGGTGAGTTATGGATCAACCTGAGTGGGCCAATTGATAAAAACACCACACTGGCTGATTTACTGAAAAACGCACCTGACGTAAACAAACCGGGCTGCAAAGGAGGGCTGGTAGACCCTGTCGGCTTTTAACCACGACTGATTTAGCAACTAACTGCTACGACTCTTGTGTTCAGTTCCCTTACCCGCAGTGATAAACAACGCTGTCGCCTCAGCATCAACATCGGCAGTATGCCAGACTCCTGCTTCATTGATGGCGTATTCGCCAACGGCCAGCGCTACCTTTTTCCGCCTCCCATCCGGAAACTCCTGAATAAGAGTGATAGCACCACTAATACAAATCACTACTTCTGAGCCTACAGGATGCATCTCCCAAACGCCCCAGGGTTCACTGAAACTATGCATCGTTACCAATCGGCCTTCTGCACCATCAGCCTCATGGTTTTGCGCATAATCCGCATACCACTCCATTGCACCGGTAAACTCAGGCAGAATTTCTGCACTGGCTTGCAGCCCTAAATGAACAGGGTTTTTCATAAGATTTGATGCTGACATACAATCTCCTGGTACGTTATTTCAGTGGCAGCACGCTTACCAACGCACTGCCTTTGCACATCGTTTTTTCTATTTCGCTTCTCTCATTCTGAGCAATCTGCATTATGCGCCAAGTCCCCAAACCCAACTCAAAATGCATTATATTCAATACAAAACCAGATGATAAAATATTTTTGCATTAAATATAGTTCAAAATCCATGTTTCTAAATGACTCCGAAGATTTTGCAGTTCTTTCTCCTGCAACACTTCAATACCCATCTCACGGGCCCGCCTTAAGTCAACTTCTCGCAATGGCCGGTAGCTCACCAGCATCGCACGTGCCTGCATGCCACCAATCATGTCAGCGACCGTATCCAGTTTATACAAGGTTTCCGCACCGGTTTTGCTATTGCCTTTCTTAAATTTTTTCGCCTTACACTCAATAACATGCAATTTATTATCCGCCAGAAACGCCACATCTATCTCGTTTCTGACTTGTTCGCCACGCTCAACCACAAGACCCTGCACACTGTCCTGAATAGCCGGAATCTGTTTCTTCAGGCTATTAACGGTCGCGTAAACATATTGTTCCAGCCAACCGCCATTCGCAAAAAAGCGCGCCTCTTCATCTCTGAATATCAGCTGTTTACCATGTGCCTGAGCCAAATCAAGATCACGAATTCGCTCCAAAAGCTCAACAAACGGGCGGGATTCTAAATGCCAGCGTTCAATCGGTTTCGAGCGCAAATCTTTTTCAGCAGTATTGGCAAACCAGTTCAACGCACCCAATGCATGACTGTAATGGCGAATATTAGCAATCAGCTCCTGAGCAAAAGCACGGTAAGCACGTGGTACGCTGCGATTACCCTTTTCCAGCACTTGTCCACCATAAGCAATCACAAAATTCGTCATCTTGATGCGATCAGCCAACTGATGCCGTTCAAGACCACGTGGATACATCCACACTAACTGATCGTGACGTGGGTGCACATAAAATATTGGCTTTTCAAAAGCCCGAAATGCCTCATAAGCCGCCATGCTCATAGGCCGTGTACCACAGGTTGCATTCAAGGCAATGGATTGCCCCTCATAACGAACCAGTAATTCCAGCACCTTGTCCTGTATATGCTCAATGCGCCAACGGCTCTGTAACATCCAGCGCGAAACTTTTACCCCGCTCGCCTGTTTGATTACCTGTTCCAACCAGTCGGCATAATGCCGCGTATCTCCTGCAAATAGCAGGATGACTTCCTTAGGCCGTGTGTTCTGATCCAGTAATGGTGTCAGGTTTGGTGCAGCTTCCTCCGAAACCAGGCACAAATGAATATCAGGACGTGGTGTCTGTACAGCACTAACTGTCATGAGTCATGCCCCCGCAAGTCATCAATTCCCTCACGCCACACAACCTCCATACGCTGGCCAATCTCAGCAAAGTCTTTGTGCCGTTTACGATAGCGAGTCAATTCCACTAACGTTGACTCCATCCCATGCACCACCCAATCCAGGAGCTGGGTGATCCGACGCTCGGTGAAACCGCAAAACCTGCGTCCAAAAGTGATCAAACCTTTGCGTTGCGGAAAAAACTTGCTGCCGCCAAACAATAAAGCGAGGCTGTCATTTGGAATATACGGCGTGGTCGATACGATATCGAATGCCGGTGCAA
>JBMZDK010000100.1:0-13225 GCA_049614265.1 Thiolinea sp. | reverse complement strand
TTTGACCAACTCCCTGTCTGTCGGACAGGGAGTCTGGTATGTGCGGTTTGAAGTGTTTTTAATGCAGTAATGCTGCAACAGCCATCTGTTTTACATTGATCGCCAATTGTTTCGGGCGAAAACCATCGCTATTCACCTGCTGCGGGTTAGCGCCTGCCGCCAGTAATTGTGAGACAACGCTGGCATGGCCGAAGCGGGCAGCATGGTGCAGGGGTGTCCAGTTTTTAACGGTACGTGCATTAGGGTTTACCCCGGCGCTGAGTAAAAACTGTACCAGTGCTGTTCTACCCGCCGCTGCGGCTTTATGCAGATACGTCAGCCCCTGTGCATCAGCAACCAGTAAATTGGCACCCTGAGCATGTAATGACTTCACCAGATCAACTCTGCCAGCTTCAATGGCGCTATTCAGTGCGGCGGTATGATTCACCGGTTGCAATGGAGCCGTGGGCTGCACCTGGGCAGGCTGAATGGGTTGACTTTGGTCTGCATACATTTCATAGCCTGATGTTTCGTGGCTGAGCTGAGGTATAGGAGCACTATACCAGCCTTCCGGTTGAGCGGTAGCTTGCGACTGAACCGGTTGTGGCGTTTGTGATATGACCTGTGGCTGAAGTGCTTGTGGCGTTTGAGTGGTATAAGGTTGAGCGACAGGAACAGTTTGTGCTGCAGGTTTTGGTGGTTGCCAGCCGGGTGCGCTGTAAACCAGCTCGTGCTGTACCAGCTGAGGGGCAGGTTGCTGCTGGGTTATTGGTTGTTGGTTGTGTGTTACCACCGGCTGTGGCGGTTGCTTGCTATAAATAATTTCAGGTTCAGCAGTCACTGCTTTGGAGTTATTAGCAGTGGTTTCGACATACCTGACTTCCGATACATCGTAGTCAAAATAGTCGGAATAATTATTGCTGGCCTGTGCTGCAGTGGTAAGCAGCAGCCCGGAGAGCAGGGCGGGGTATTTGTTTTTATTGTTCATGATGTATTCTCACATATTGATGTGATTCAGGGTTGACACTAATGTGCCGGATCACAGAATAATCCGACACACCTGATCATAAACAGTTTCAATCTCCCGGGGAAAATTTTTTGATAAATAGCGTAATCATTAGCAGGGTGTTAACCGTTAGCAGCTGATGACTGCTTGCCGCTGGTTAGCCGGAGTGAATGAAACAGTGTTTTTGCCAGTGCGTTATGCTGGCCAATTTGTGTTAGCCGGATAACAAATCCTTCCTGAGCATCCAGCTCGCAGTAAGTATCTGCTCGTCGTAGTTGGCCCGAATGCAGTTTGGCTTCTGCCAGGCAGCTCCTGCCAAGCGCAATACCCAGTCCCTGAGCCGCGAGCTCATAAGCCACAGCAGAGTTATCAACATGGATGGCCTGTTTGGGGTGTTGCTTGTAGATATGGATCAGATTCTGGTTAATCTTTTTTTCTGCTGGTTGTTTTTCCAATTGTTCACACCACCAGCGCCACTCGCGGTAATAACCGCTGACATGGATCAGGGGGAGTTGGGCGACTGCGCTGTCGGGGAGTTGGGCTGCGATGACCGGGAATAATCTGTCCCGGGAGAGCAGGCAAGTGTGATCGTCATATTGCCGTTCGGTTAATAGCTGGTAGCCAATTTCGATATGTGCGTTATCACTGCGTTTATCCGGTTCCCAGATATCATGAGTGAGTTCAATTTCCACGTCGGGGTGTTGTTCGCGGAACGGGAGCAGTTTTTGCCCCAGAACCAGCAGGCTGTAGCTGATATTGCTGCGAATGTGTATGCGCTGATGTTGCTGGCGCTTATAAAACTGCGTGGTGACCTTGTCCAGTTGTTCAATCAGGCTATGTGTATCCAGCCAGTAGCGTCGCCCCTGTTCAGTGAGTTTTAACCCATGTGCCTGCCGTTTAAACAGCTGACAATTCAGCTGATGTTCCAGGGCTTTAATCTGTTTACTAATCGCAGCCTGGGTAAGGTTGAGTTCTTTAGCGGCCTGCGTGAAACTATTATGACGGGCAGCGGCTTCAAAGCTGCGCAGCCAGTTGAGCGGAGCCTGACGATTCATAACAAAAAAACGGGTGCCTATAACTAATTAAGGGGCTTTAGTTTACAGGAAGTAGCAATAAAATCATGCTATCCTTGCCGTTCCTGTATAAAGATTTTCAATTACCAGCGGAAGACTTATGGCCTGTCAACACGTAGAACCCCTTCCCGGCGGCGCTGATACTTTTACTGTCGCAATGCCAAAATACACTTTTGGACGTGGCTGTTTGCAAGAAGCCGGAGCGCGCGCGCAGGGGCTGGGGATGAAAAACGTTGCCTTGATGACTGACCCGTATTTGTATGACGGGCCTTATGTGTCGCTGGTGGCAGAATCATTGCGGGCGCAGGGACTCAGCGTGGAGATCTTCGCTGATATTCGCATTGAGCCGGATGATGATTCAGTAAACAGAGCCGCAAAGTTTCTGCGTGAAGGGCGGTTTGATGGTGTGGTGTCCGTTGGTGGTGGTTCTGTCATTGATACAGCAAAGGCGGGTATGGCCTGTGCTTTGTATCCCGGCCCATTGGCAGATTATTTTGCCCCGCCGGTAGGCGTCGGCAAGCCGGTTCCGGGGCCTTTACTGCCACATCTGGTTTGCCCGACAACCTCGGGTACCGGTTCGGAGTGTACCTCCGTGTCGGTGATTCGTTTTAATGACCTGAATACAAAATTTGTGGTGGGCAGTCCGTTTATGCTGCCGGATGAGGCCTTAGTCGACCCGGCAGTTTGCGATACATTGTCAGCCAATGCTGTAGCTTCTACCGGTTTTGACCTGTTGTGCCATGCGCTGGAATGTTATACCGCAAAAGCTTATACACAATGGGAGAAAGTCGATAATCCCAATGCTCGCACTTTCCTGCAGGGCTCAAACCCCTGGAGTGATATGGCGGCCCGGCAGGCGCTGGAAATTGTGGGTGAGTTTCTGGAGCGAGGCGTGGCTGCGGCGGATGATTATGAAGCTCGTGACCAGCTGATGTTTGGCGCTTCGCTGGCCGGTATGGCATTTGGCAATTCCGGCACACATCTGGCACATGCGATGTCGTATGGGATTACACATTTGATGCGTGATATCACCACGGATGGTTATCCGGTCGCCTCACCCTTTGTGCCGCATGGTATCAGCGTGGTGGTTAATGCGCCGCCGATTTTTAACTATCTGGCGTCAGCTGCACCGGAAAGGCATTTGGCCGCCGCCGGTTTCATGGGAGCCGATGCACAGGGTGCAGGGTTGGATGATGCCGGGGAAGTGCTTAGCCAGCACCTGATTAAACTCATGCGTGCGACCAGTATGCCTAATGGCATTAGCGATATCGGTTTTTCAGCCGCGGATATTAAACCGTTGGCCGTCTCTTCTATTCGTCAGAAGCGTGCTGTTCACAATGCGCCGAGAGTGGCTGATTTGGGGGATATGGAGAGCATCTATACCGAAGCATTAAGCTACTGGTAAATGACTGATAGATTTATTATATATCAATAAATTCATTTTATCATAACTTTGCTGCATTATATCTGACAGGTATTGAGATGTGGGCCACCCCTATAGAATAATCAGGCCAACTTAGCAATCCCCATCAACAACACCAATAATGAAGCTGAGGTTATCGCCATGAGCAATCTTTTCTCGTCTGTGCTCAACAGTCAGAGTTCGTCACGCCCCTTTGTTGTATCGCCGTATGGTGATAAAAATAATAGCTCTGCATTTAGCGCATTTTCATCCGCCGGGAACGACTTATTTGCTTCTATGCAGCAAATGATTATGCTCAATCTGGTATTGCAGCTTTTACAGCAAATTGCTAATCCCGGGGCCGATGGTGAAGCACAGCATCATTCCGATACAGACTTAGGCGTGAATAACCAGGGAACATTACCAACGCCCGTCCCGGTGTCACCTGAGTCTCAGCCCACTACTCCCATTGCGTTAAGCGAACATCAGCAGCAGGTATTGTATTCATCATTTGCCCGTGACGCTGATGGTGTTTTGCTGGAAGGTCATACTGTGAATGTGTTGGATAAGGGAGCAGTGTCAGAGGGACAACCCGGTGTTGGTGATATCGTGCAGGTTCTTAATCCTCAGGGTGAAGTGGTTGGCAGCTCTGCCTTACAGGGGGGCGATGTTTATGATATTGAATTCCGGGTCAATCAGCTGAAAAACGCTGAAGCTATTGGTTCCGGCTGGGAGTTCAGTGAAAAACTGGTCGAGATTAAAGGTGGCGAGCTTGAGCAGCCGGAAGCGCGTTTTTATACCAGAAGCAATGGCGGTTTTGGCATTGAGAATGTGCTGGAACGCAATGATTTCTGGGAAGTGGTCGAACGGGATTCTGCCCGTTATCTGGTGATGCGGACTCAGGACGATGCCGGAAATCCGGTGAAGGCTTCTGATGCGATTAATGCGGTGTTTGATCACCGGGATGACTATGCGTTTGATTGTGCCAGCCCAATTCCATTACTGAATCTGAAGTCAACTCTGGATACGATTGGCGAAGATGATTTCAATCATAATGCCGGGCAGTTACAGGTCTCAGGCTGGTTTGATGCTTACGATGCCTCAAGCGGTGACGGGGGGTATATTTCTACAGTGCGTCATGCTGAGGCTGGGGCCATTACCGTGGCTGGCGCCAGTAATCTCGATGGTGAAACGGCTTTGTTTGATAATGCGCAGGGTGATCAGCTGGTTGCCGGTGGTGTGTATTATTTTGACTTGCCGGGAGATACTACCAGTTCTTTTCAGGGTTGGAATGCGATTTATCTGGGGCAGAATGATACTGGTGAGCATCGGTTCTGGAGTAATAGCATTGGTGAGGTGACAGCCAGTTTTAAAAATGGCAGTTGGGAAGCCTCGGGTGGTTTAGAGAAATATTATCTGGGTGCAGCAGTGTCCGATCCGAATGTCAATCGCCTCGAAAACTGGGATAGTGATCGTTCCGTGCTGGCATAAAAAATATTGCTTGCCGGTGTGACGCAGGTCACGGAATTTAACGGCACGATCTGTATTATTGCGGGTCTGTAAGATTGATATATTAAGTATCAATGAAATAAAAATAATGCAGATGAGGTGAGAAAAATGAAAATTGCCATTGACCCCGGCCATGGGATGGGTAACCGCAAGCCGGGGCTATTTGACCCGGGAGCTACCTGTACAGCCGATGGTATAACTTATCGCGAGGCAGATATTGTACTGAACTATGGTTTGAAATTGCGTGACCGCTTAGAAGAGCTGGGTTATGAAATCTTTATGACCCGTACTGATAATGAGCAGGAAACTTCGATTTTGACCCGTACCCGCCGCGCTGAAGCAGCAGGTTGTAAAGCCATTATTGCGTTACATAATAACGCACACAGTGATACATCTATCCATGGTCTGGAAACTTACTATAAAGGTGAAGGTGGTGAGGCTTTTGCCCGTGTGTTACAGGCTGAGTTGGTAAAAAGCACTGGTATGCGTGACCGGGGTATTCATGAAGTGACTGCTGATGTACCGCAAACACGATTCGATGGAATTGCAATTCTGGTGGAATTGGGCTTTATCTCAAATGCTAACGACCGGAAGATCTTGTTAGATACTCAGCGTGAAGAAGAGGTTTGCAAGGCTATCTGTCAGGTTGTCAATGATTCTGCCCGCCAGCAAACAGTTCAGTCCGTACAATCCTGAATACACACCGGGTAGTGAATGAAGAGGCCGGATTCAGTGTGTCCGGCGTATTTTATTTTGTTGGTGTTGCCTTAGCTGTGGCCACTGCGCCAGCAGGATAGCCATTAAAACGATTAAACCACCGAGAAGATGTTTGCCGGTTAACACTTCATTCAATAAGACCACGGCAATTGCAATTGTGGCTACCGGCTCCAGGTTCATAATGGTTGAAAGACGTAGCGACCCCAGCAGACGAATACCGTTATAGATCGCAATAAAACCAACGATAAAACTGATTAACATGCCGCAGAAAGCCCACCAGCCGGTGGTGGTTTCCGGTAGGGATAAGTGACCCTGCCAAAGCACTACAATACCGGCGCACAACATGGTGGTGAATGCGAGGTACATACTGAATACGGTGGTTGGCATTTTGTGTAGTAATATACCGCTGCCAACAGTATTGGCCGCGACACCAATTGCAGCCATGACGGCCAGAATCAGTCCGGTAGCCTGGGCGCCACTGGTTTCAACATCTAAAGCGATATACAAACCAATGAAGGCGGCTATTAAGGCGGCTATTTCAACCATCTCCGGCCAGCTGCGGTTTTGAGCCGCAGTCATCAATGCAACCAGAATAGGGTAGGTATAAAAAATGAGTACTGCGAAGCTAACCGGCAGGTAACTCACCGATGAGAGATAGGAACCAATACCGATAAAGTAAAGGAATGCGAGGATAATATTCCCTGTCAATAATTTAGCCGGGAGGCGCATTTTGATGCGGCGTGAACGATTCCATAACAACATCATCAGGCCCAACAGCAGGAAACGAACAAACAGAACGGTCTGGGCATCGGTGCCATGATCATAGCTGACGCGGGCAAGCACCAGCGATAGAGAAAAAGTGAGTGCGCCGGTTATTGCACATAACAAACCCAATAGATAATTGTTGTTTAACAATGCCATGCGCCATCCGGTCACTCAGGGAAAACGCACTTATACAGGATTTGTGTTTTTACTGCAGCATTCTCAATACGTGTTGCTCAGGCTTTTGCGGGCATTGTCTGACTGGGGTTAGTGGTATGAGCAATTTGGAGGCTGATGTATTTCCGCAGAGCGGCAGTTTGTTTTTTGGGTGGCCAGTTTTCCGGTTCAATGACAGCGCGAATCGTCATGCCATTGATGAAGGTCAGAATGCACTCGGTGTCGTCTGTAATTTTTGCGTCGGATGAACTGCCAGCTTTTCTTAATAATTTCGTCACCAGCTGCTGATAACGTTTGTGCAGGCCATATTGCAATTGATTAATTTGTACTGAGTTTGAAGAGCGGTTCCAAAAAGCGAGAAACATTTTGGCTGTTAAGCGGTTAACATCGTTGACGGGTAATAAATTCCTTAAGTTACCCACCAGGTCTTGCGGTGATTCTGTGGCCAGTATTTCGGTAGCCGTGATTTGCTGATCAGCACTATAGTCGATTGCCGCAACCAGCAAAGCATTTTTATCCGGGAAATAGTGAGTTATTGTGCCGGTGGAGCAATTAGCAGCACGAGCTATCATCCGCATAGAGGAAGCAGCCAGACCATATTCAGCAATAGTTTGGCAGGCAGCAGCGGCAATTTCATTCCGTTTTTGCTGGTGATCCACGATTTTGGGCATTGAGTTTCCACGAAAAATGCGTTGACTTTATTATATAACACATGATTTATTACTTTGTAACCAAGCAGCATGGCAAAAGTTTTCAGCAATTAAATCCTGCGCCATTAATGAGGCCATAGTGATCATATTTCCGATAACCTTTGTATATGTTGTGTGTGGATAATTTGGAGGAGCACGCAAAGTGACTGATATCAATCAATTAGACAAAGACTTAAAATCCGGCCGTATTTCACGGCGTGATTTTGTAAAACTGTCAGCTATGTTTGGCTTGACTGCCGCCGCGCCGGGTATTTTGCTGGCGGGTTCACATGGTGGGCCAAAAAAAGGGGGGCATCTGAAACTGGCGATTGGCCATGGCTCCACAACTGACTCCCTGGATCCGGCAACTTATGAAAATGGTTTTGCTCAGGCAATGGCCTTTGCTATTCACAATTATTTGACCGAAGTGAAAGCAGATGGCTCGTTAGCAGGAGAGCTGGCGGAGAGCTTTGAAGCATCAGCTGATGCAAAGACCTGGACGTTTAAGCTGCGTAAGGCCAAATTCCACAATGGTAAGTCAGTGACAGCAAAAGATGTTATTGCGTCTATCGAGCACCATCGGGGCGAAGACAGCAAGTCCGGCGGTAAAGCGGTTGCTGATACCATTGAATCGATGAAAGCAGATGGTGATAGCGCCGTTATTTTTACCCTGAAAGAGGGTAATGCCGATTTCCCTTATATGGCGAGTGATTACCATCTGGCAATTTTGCCAACTGACGATAGTGGTAAAATTGACCCGGTGGCCGGTATTGGTGCCGGTGCTTACACGCTGAAAAGCTATGAGCCGGGCGTGAAGGCTGAATTTGAGAAATTCCCGGATTACTGGAATGAGAATGAAGGCCATGTTGATACGGCTGAAATTCTCACAGTGGCCGATGTGGCTGCGCGGACGAATGCACTGACCACGGGTGAAGCGGATGTTATTGATCGCCTGGATATTAAAACGCTGCACCTGCTGAAGCGTAAGCCGGGCGTGAAAATCATGGAAACCAGTGGTAATGCGCATTATTCCATGCCAATGCGCTGTGATACTGATCCGTATAAGAGCAATGACGTTCGTATGGCGCTTAAATTGAGTATGGATCGCGAAGCCTTGCTGCAAAATGTTTTACGTGGCCATGGTTATGTAGGGAATGACCACCCGATCGGGCGTGCAAACCGTTATCTGGCGAAAGACCTGGAACAGCGGACATATGACCCGGATAAGGCTAAGCATCACCTGAAAAAGGCGGGGGCGGAAGGCCTGAAGATTCAGCTGAGTGCCGCTGATGCAGCATTTGCCGGTGCAGTTGATGCTGCTGTGTTGTACAAAGAGCAGGCAGCTAAAGCCGGTATCAATATTGAAGTTGTGCGTGAGCCAAATGATGGTTACTGGTCTAATGTGTGGATGAAGAAACCTTATTGCATGTGCTACTGGGGTGGTCGCCCGACCGAAGACTGGATGTTTGTATCGGCGTACGCGGCTGACTCTAAATGGAATGATGCTTTCTGGCAGCACGAGCGCTTTAACAAAGTATTGGTTGAAGCACGGTCTGAGCTGGATGAGGCGAAGCGTGCTGAAATGTATGCTGAGTTGCAGACCATCGTTCGTGATGAGGCGGGTACGGCAATCCCAATGTTCAATAACTATGTTTTTGCCAGCAGTGATAAGGTATCACAACCCGAGCAGATGGGTAATAACTGGCCGTTGGATGGTAACCGCGCAATCCAGCGCTGGTGGAAAACCGGTTAGCGTTAATTTAGCGGGCTTTGGGGGGATTCGGGCTGAATTCCCCCGTATTCTGTCTCCTTTCTGTTTCCGGATGAGGAGTCTCACATAACAACAGGATTCTCCTCTCATGCTTAAGTTGCTCAATCTTGTCCTGCAACGTCTCGGGCTGGGTGTACTGGTTTTATTCGCAGTATCACTGATTATTTTTCTGGGTGTGGAAATGCTGCCCGGTGATTTGTGTCAGGAAATACAGGGCCAGGCAGCCACCGAAGAGACTGTTGCGGCCTGCCGGAAAGAACTCGGCCTTAATCAACCTGCTCACACCCGCTATCTCAACTGGCTGGCTAATATTGCTCAGGGGGATTTCGGTAAATCACTGGCAAATAAGCGTGAAATATCTGAGCTGATCAGTGTGCGCTTGTCGAATACCTTTTTCCTGGCGTTGGTGGCTGCTGTGATTGCAGTTCCTCTGTCACTGGCACTGGGTATTTTGGCTGCACTTTACCGCAATAGCTGGTATGACCGTATGGTCAATGTCTTTACGCTGTCATCTATCTCTTTTCCGGAATTTTTTGTTGCTTATATTTTGATTCTGGTGTTTTCGGTTAATCTCGGCTGGTTTCCCAGTTTATCTAATGTGAGTCCGGATACACCTTTCCTCGAACGTTTGCACAAGGTTATGTTACCTGCGCTGACTCTGACCCTGGTGGTCGTTGCGCATATGATGCGGATGACCCGGGCGGCAATTATTAATCTGATGGCCAGTCCGTATATTGAAATGGCTGCCTTTAAGGGTATGTCGAAGTCGCGCATTATCCTGCAGCACGCTTTGCCAAATGCCTGGGCACCGATTGTGAACGTTATTGCGATTAACCTGGCTTACCTGATTGTTGGTGTGGTGGTGGTTGAAGTCGTTTTTGTTTACCCCGGACTGGGGCAGTTGATAGTGGACTCGGTGCAGAAGCGCGATATCCCGGTGGTACAGGCCTGTAGCATTATATTTGCAGCAACGTATGTGCTGTTGAATTTAACTGCGGATATTTTATCTATTGTGACTAACCCGCGTTTATTGCACCCGAAGTGAGGCGATTGTTATGAGTATCGATAATACAGTAAATACTGCCGCACAATCGGCTGATGCCCTGCCACCGCCACCAAGGCCGGGTAAATTTAAAGTGGCCATGCGTGAATTATGGAAGTCACCGATAACGGCTAAAATCGGCATCCTGATTGTGTTGGGCTATGTCTTTGTTGCTCTGTTTGCACCGTTCTTAACACCGTTTGGTGAATCAGAAATTGTTGGAGCAGAATTTGAGCTATGGGGCACTGTGGGTAAAGATGGCCATGCCTTTATTCTGGGTACCGATAACCTGGGGCGCGATATGTTGACCCGCCTGCTGTATGGCGCCAGAAATACAGTGGGAATTGCACTGTTAACAACCTGCCTTGCTTTCCTGATCGGAGGGGTGGCCGGGATTCTTGCTGCTGTTCTTGGTGGCTGGACAGATCAGATCATGAGTCGGGTTGTTGATGTTCTTATGGCAATCCCGCAGCTGATTTTCTCATTACTGCTGCTAACTATCTTTGGCACTTCAATTCCCACGCTGATTGTGATTATTGCTGTACTGGATTCAACACGGGTATTCCGGCTGGCGCGGGCAGTCAGTCTGAATGTAGTGGTGATGGATTATGTTGAGGCAGCACGTTTACGTGGTGAGAGATTGGGCTGGATTACGCTACGTGAGATTTTGCCGAATATTATGCCGCCAATGGTAGCTGAGTTTGGCCTGCGGTTCTGTTTTGTATTCCTGATGATTGCGGCATTGAGCTTCCTTGGATTGGGCATCCAACCACCAACTGCCGACTGGGGCAGCATGGTACGTGATAATGCCACGCTGATTTCCTATGGTGATGTCACACCGTTGCTGCCTGCCGGTGCTATTGCACTGTTAACTATCGGGGTTAACTTCATTGTTGACTGGTTCCTGCAAAAAACAAGTGGATTGAAAGATGGACAGTAATAATTCAGATAGTAATGGTGCGAAGGGTAGTGTGCTACTGGAAATGCGTGATTTACGGATTGATGGTTTCCGGGATGATAGCTGGCACGACATTATCAAGGGGATTGACCTCACACTTCATCGGGGTGAAGTGCTGGGGTTGATCGGTGAGTCCGGTGCAGGTAAGTCCACGTTGGGGATTGCTGCAATGGGGTATGCGAAACCGGGCTGCCGGATTTCCGGTGGTTCCATTAACTTTGATGGTATCGATATGCTGGCCGCCAGTGAAGAGGAACGGCGCAGCTTGCGGGGGATGCGCATTGCTTACGTGGCACAAAGTGCTGCTGCCTCTTTTAATCCGGCACATAAGCTGATTGATCAATTCTCTGAAACCCCGGTTGAGCACGGCAAAAGCGATAAAAATACGGCGTATGACGATGCAAAAATGCTGTATGGCAAATTGCAGTTGCCCAACCCGGATACCATTGGTTTCCGGTATCCTCATCAGGTGTCAGGCGGGCAGTTACAACGTGCGATGACGGCGATGGCGATGTCCTGCCGACCGGATTTGATTATCTTTGATGAGCCGACAACTGCGCTTGATGTCACCACGCAAATTGAAGTATTGATGACGATGAAGGAAATCGTGGCGCAGTTTAATACGGCGGCGATTTACATCACACACGATCTGGCGGTGGTGGCCCAGATGGCGGATCGTATAATGGTGCTGCGTTACGGTGAGTTAGTTGAGGAAGCCGAGACGCGCAAAATGTTATCTGATCCACAGGAGGATTACACAAAATCTTTGTGGGCGGTACGCTCCTTTACCAAGCAGGGTGATACGGTACAGAAACAGACGGAGCCTTTGGTGAAAGTGGATCATGTCACTGCAGCCTATGGCAGAATTCCGGTATTGCACGATATTAATTTTGCGATTCACCCCGGCCAGACGGTGTCAGTTGTTGGTGAGTCCGGTAGTGGTAAGAGTACCGCTGCCCGGGTTATTACGGGGTTGTTGCCACCTAAAAAAGGGCAGGTGTTTTTTGAGGGCCAGCCTTTACCCGGTGATTACCGTGATCGCACTAAAGATCAGTTGCGACAGGCGCAGATGATTTACCAGATGGCGGATACGGCAATTAATCCGCGTCACCGTATTCGCGATATTATCGGACGCCCGCTGAGTTTCTATCTTGATATGAATGGCAAGGCGAAGGAAACGCGTATCCGTGAGTTGCTGGATTTAATTGAATTAGATCCTGATCAGTTTATTGATCGTTTCCCCAGCGAGTTGTCCGGCGGGCAGAAACAGCGTATTTGCATTGCCCGTGCACTCGCAGCAGAGCCGAAGTTTATTATCTGTGATGAGGTGACGTCTGCACTGGATCAGTTGGTGGCTGAGGGTATTCTGAAGCTGCTTGACAGATTACAGCGGGAGCTGAACCTGGCTTACATGTTCATCACTCACGATTTGGCGACGGTTAAAGCCATATCCGACGAGGTGATTGTTATGCTGCAGGGTAAAATCGTTGAGCAGGGGCCAAAAGATCAGATATATACGCCGCCGCATCATGAATATACCGAGCTGTTGCTGTCATCTGTGCCGGAGATGGATCCGGACTGGATGGAGCGGGTACTGTCAGAACGCAAAACAAAAGGCGGGATGCAGTCAGCCGGAAACTGATTTTTGACAGGAGCTGAGCAATTGTCGGGAGCTTTTGAGTGACGGGGGCTTACTAAATGGAGATGAATGAAAATAATGAGTGAAAACTATCCAACATTAACCGCCATGGGGATTAAAAACCCTAATCAGATTGTTGGTTACAATGTGTATCCGGTAAAAGAAGATATGGATGTACTGCGCATCCGCTATGCCAGACCGAAAGGTTCGTTTCTACCGGTGACCCGTAGCTATCGCCTGGGGCGTGCAGGGAAATCACAGACTGTCGATAGCGGTACGCGGCAGACGGTGATGATTTATGAAGTCTCAGCGATGTTGACGAAAGCCCGTGAAGAGCTGGATCAGATCGTGAGTGGCAATCTGAGCAAGCAGGAACTGAAACAGCAGATTCTGCAGGAAATGGAACGCATGGAGAATAACTTCCTGGGTGAAATGGCTGCGTTAAGGCAGATGCTGAGTAAGTTTGATGATATTTAAACTCATAATGATCACACCTGTTTG
>JBMZDK010000099.1:0-13249 GCA_049614265.1 Thiolinea sp. | reverse complement strand
GGCACTTCTCCCCAGAAAATCAATCCGGCCAGTATCGTCCAGACAATTTGGATATAGCGGAATGGTGCCACAGCGACCAGTTGTCCATGGCGATATGCCTCCACCATTAGAAAATGCCCCATAACAAAAGTCGCAGCACTGAAGCTAAACAATATCAGGTCAGCGGGACGTAAGGGTTCCCAGCCGCCAATAATCGTGAAAAACCCGGCAATAGCCAGCAAACTACCGGTGGAAAATACGATGCGCAGATTAGATTCTCCACCAGCCATTTTGCGGGTCACCAGATCACGGGCGGCATCAGACAAGGCCACAATTAATGGCAACACCACAGCCCAGTGCATCGCATCACTCCCCGGACGAATCACAAACAATACACCAATGAATCCGACGATTACTGCACCCAGCCTGTGCCAGCCAACAGATTCCCCAAGAAAAAACCGCCCGAATAAGGTCATGAACATTGGCCCGGCAAAGGCAATCGCCACTACTTCAGCAAATGGCAGATAGCGCAGCGCAAAGATAAACGCAAAAGAGCCAATAGTATAAAGACCACCACGGTAAAAATGCGGTCGCCAGCTTTTAGCAGCCAGCGGTGCTTCGCCCCGGAAACGCATAATAACCAGGGTAATCAACACAATCAGGCTGGCCATGATGCACAGTATTTGTCCTGTCGGATAATGCGGAACCAGCCATTTGCTGATTCCATCATTGATGGTCAGAAATAACCCGGCAGCAACCAGAAAAGCGATACCGCGCAGATTATTGACTGGAGTAGTATTCATCACGCTATTCTCTTCCCGTCTTTAATCTTTGATCATCCAGGTTAGCACCGACCAGTTCCACATCAGCTTCACCAACCAGCGGCCAATACCTTCATATTTGATCAGCACAGGATGCAACACCGACGGCCAGCTATCGATATCACGAATAAACCGCCCGGTCAGTGTCTGCATTTCAAAGTGCTCCAGCACCTCAGTCGTTTCCATCTGCTCAAGGTACTCAGTCGGCACACAATCCATCTCACGGTATGCTGTTGTAATAAAATCCAGGTATTCCTGCGTCGGTTTCAGGCCTTCCGCAGTCGTTCGGGCACGATAATAATAAAAGGTCAGTTCCGGGGCTTGGTGCACCACCTTGTCATGGGCCTTCAAAAACGGAACGCCTTCATAATAATCCATGCGCTCAGCATCACTTTTCCGAATCAACAGCATCCGGCCATACATCTTTTTACCGGGCGCTTCATCAGCAGAAGCATACGCATGGCCTTTATAGAAACCGGGCTGGGAAAAGCGCAGCTCAGCACCTTCCAGAATATAATCAAAGGACTCCAGAACAGCTATACGCCGCTGTTTTAAGATGTCAGGGCTAAGGTTGGCACCGAAGGCAAAATAATAAATTGTCTGATCATCACGTGGTTGCAAAATACGCTTTAAATTGGCCCATTCAAAGCCCAGTTTCCAAAATACAATGCGCAGCACAATCTCACCCCTTATCCTCTCAGACAGAACTTCCAATAATGACACAGGTGAGGAAATAAGTACGCATCGACCAACAAACTATGAACCAAAATAAGACGCAAACTCATCATCCGACAGACTGAACTCGGGCTAGCCTGAAACCACTACAATATAAACAAAGCCGGACTATGAAAAAATGATCCGAAACTTTGTTACCGCTTAAGTGCTATTGGTTTTTTACACCATTCGATCACATTATGCGCGGCTTGCAGCCTGACTTCAGGCTTGCTTCGGGCATACGTGACAAAATCAGCAATAGCGTCCCGCATCTCTTGTAGCGTCAGCTGAGGTGTATTTTTTTCGGCCCATTGCTGGTTCACATAATACTGGCTGTGGGCTCCAAACATCATCGGTGCCCGGTTACCCTTTAAACGTAAATCGAGGTTATAGCTTAGGATGGCCGTGACTTCTTTACCACTCAGGCCCGCGAGTACGAACAAATTATAATCCAGGCCTGATACACGGTGATTACGCAGATTAGGAGATTTTTTTTGCATCCGCTGCCAAAGGCCCGGCTTAATACCATAAGTTTTGGCAGCATCATCCGGTGGAACCATCAAGGTATGTATAGGGAATTCCCAAAGCCCGGGGGTAGTGTCCAACACAACCTGATTTGGATTGTAAACATTTCCACTCCAGGTTTCACTATGGCCGGGAGACCCGCGATCCAAAGCATAGGGCCAGCGAAGATTAGTACCATCAAACTGCAGCGCGTAGCCTTCTTCAACTGAGGTATCATACATAAACCCCTGATTGGAAAGCGCTGAAAACGTGGCTTGATTATATTTTAAATAAGGCGCCCGAAACCCCGTAATAGCGTCTTTCGTAATACCGGCAGCCAGATGCAACTGATCTGAGGCCTGTCGAATACGCTGATCCCATGACAGCAAGTTCATATTTGCCATCGTTTTTTCAAACTGAGGCCAGTCGCTTTTATCTATATCCCGTTGATGGTTATGCGTATGATTTCCGATCTCATGCCCCTCTGCTACTGCCCGTCGAATACTCGCGATTAACTGTTGCGCCTTTTCATCTGCTTTATCGGTAATACTGTACGTATTCATATAGAAACTGCTACTTGCCCGGGAGCCATCCGGATTTTTGTAGCCCCGAAACAGACTGAGCGCCCAGTCCAGGCCAGCACCAGAGGTATTATCATCAAAGCTCAGGGTAACAAATTGCGGTACCTGTGCCGGTGTTAACCCACCGGGAGGTGAAGTTGCCGGTAATCTGTTTGCTGCGGGGTTCTGTTGTTGTAATGCCTTAATGTATTTAGCATGTGCTGCCTTAAACACATCATTTAACGGCTGATTCAGATTGAGGGGTGACTGCTGTTGATTGTTTAAATACAGTCCCATCTGATCGCCGTGATACTGCCACCAGGCAAAACTGGTATTGTACTTTTCAAAAAGACTTAATATGTCTCTTGCCCATGACACGCCACCTTTAGCCGGATCGTCAAAAGTGTGTCGAATCAAGCCGGTTTCCAACACAGAAACCGGAACGTTATTATCAATACCAAATTGATAATACTTTAAAAACTCACGCTCCAGATACGCAGGGTTACGGTTCTCTTGTGCACCATCGGGGTATTTACCGCCATCACCCGGGGGGCTGGCCAGCCAGGATGCATATTGATGAGTATATTCAATCGGCTCATAAAAATGAAAGTCGTACAATACATTAGGGTCATCAACTAAAAACTGCTGCTGCTTTTCATAATGGGCATATTGTTCGTTAGTACCGTAAAGACGCCCAACGATAAGTAAATGATTGGGGTCGACCTGCCGGATCGCTTTAATCAGCTGGTTGGCCAGCTGCTGCCACTGCCACCCACTATTATCGCTGGTTACAGGCTCATTAAGCAGATCATAACCGGCAATAATAGTTTCATTGCGATAGCGACTGGCGATAGCCTGCCACAAATCAATATTACGTTGCTGTACATTTGCATCAGACCAGAGACTAAAGTTGGTTTCAGAACTATTAGGGGCCAGCCAGAAACCACCAATGGGTACATGCAAATCCAGAATCAGTTGAATCTGATGCTTACGAGCCCAGTAAATATTCTGATCCAGCCAACGCCAGAAAGCCTCAGCATCATTCTCATACCAGTTGCCGTTAAAGGCAAAACGTATAGCATTAAACCCCAGTTTTTTTACCCGACGAAAATCAACCTCAGAATGATGAAGGGACTCAGCAAGATTTAACGAGGCTTTATTATAGAAATTGGAAAAACAGATAGCTCTTAACCTGACTGACTGGCCATTAATATGTAATTCCTGACCCTGTGCATGCAAGAAACCTCCCGGGTGCGCCACGCTGTGGCCACATGATAACAATAATATTAATCCAGCCAGCAACAAGCCTAACGATTTGGAAATATTGAATTTCATTGCGCATTCCTTTGCTGAACCTGCGAAACATTTGCCATATTTGTCACCACCTTACGCTGCAATTTACCCTGTGAGTCGACGCTTAACAGAACAGGCTGGTATTTTTCCAGCGCTTCACTGGATGGCTGTTCAGCACGTATCAGATCAACACGTAACCGCCACCAGTTTGCAATATCCCGCGCGGTAGCAAAGTAAGCCTCGTTTTCATGGATATAATCTGCCAGATCTTTAATGATCTGTAAGTGACCTTTGTCACCCATGTATTGAGTGTGAAAATTAAAAGTGAATAAACCACCGATTTGCTTGACCCAGTCAGCTTCCTGTCTGAGTTGATACATGGCCATATCATCCGGTGTTTTCGTTTCACCCCAAAGCGCATGATCATTAAGGCTCATTCTGGGCAGAGAAATAAGTGCGGCCTCATCATTCGGGTGGCCATAGACTACCGGAGTAAAACGCTCTTTAGCTATTTCAGCAATAAAATGCTGTATTCCATTATTATACATCGCATCCAGAGTACTCCGGTTGTGTGCTTCCTGCGGCGGGCGGAAGGCGGTAACCTTCTTACCGGTTAAGGCTTGCACCACTTTCATACAGCGGGCAATGCGTTGTTGCTGCACTTCCAGACTGTGACGGGTGAAAGCAAGGCGGTTATCACCATAGCAGGCAATTTCACCGGAGGCTGCCAACTGCTCGGTCAGCTCACGGTTTTTCATCGCCTTATTTGATAACACAAACCAGGTAATCGGGTAATTTTTTTCACGAAAATAGTCAGCAACCGGCTCAGCATTGTGGTACTGCTCTTCTGTGTCTTCCTCAATTAAAGCAGCAAACCTTTTACCCTCCGGCCAGGTACTCCAGGCGGTATAAGCACTACCTTCCATATAACGAAATACTGAAGCAATCACAGAATCCAGATAGTACGGTATGACAGCGTCGTGATCTTTTACATTCGGAGAGAAGTCCATCCACACCAGGCGGCCACGGTTTTTAAAAGCTTCTGCATATAAGCGGGTAGCTGTTTTTGCTCCGGCTGCACGCTCATGGTTAATAGCGATTGCCTGAGGACGGGACGACTCTGCCCGGAAGTGTTCAAAACCAGATTGCGCCTTAATCATCATGCCGGCATCAAAACCCAGTGTTAGTTCCCTGTCACCCTGTAATACAAGACCCGTTTGATCCATTGACAGACTGCTTTTAAACGTCAGTCCGGACAATCTGAACATTTCACCCTTCCCGGAAAATATTTGCTGTGGCGGCCCATAAACCAGCAGCTGCTTACCAGTGTTCACAAACTGGCTAATAGCACGCGCATCCCATTGCCCGGGAAGCAGAATATAAAGCCAGTGCTCACGACCTTCGCTACATTCATCCAGTTCACTCCAGGCACAAACCCTGTTATCCAGCTGATGTTGTTTAGCAAAGGTCAGCCAATGCTGTTTTCCCTGCAAGAAAGGATTGATACTTCTTGCTGGCCATTCCCCAACTGCTTCCGTATATACCAACGTAATTCCCTTCTCCTGAGCCTTAAATGCGTTTAGGAAATGGGTTAACTCCGGCAGCTGTTGAAACTCTTGCTGCGACCACTCATGCTCTTCGAAGGTCATCGCTGATAATTCCTGCTCAGAAAGCTCAATCTTTGCAAGCAGATTGTCACGATTCATATAGGTTGCGGCACCTAGCAGCAAAGCCAGTCCCAGAACAAAAGCAAGACTTAAACCATACTGTATAGCTTTCCGATAGTTTTTCTGTGGGGTGGAGTCAGATTGCTCCTTCGGCTGTAG
Source organism: Thiolinea sp. (assembly GCA_049614265.1). Lineage (GTDB taxonomy): Bacteria > Pseudomonadota > Gammaproteobacteria > Thiotrichales > Thiotrichaceae > Thiolinea. Next base: position 7,552 of record JBMZDK010000099.1, on the reverse strand, counting down.
ATTGTCTGTACCCGGTGGCAGCAAACGCACAAAATAAGTACCTTCATTATCCGGTTGTACCGCACTTTGCTTGCCCGCACGGTTTGCCCAGTGTCGGATGAAAAATATAATGGTAATGGCTATAACGCCAATGATCATTAATGTCAGTGCCATCATGGCAACCAGTGACCAGTTCACGATGAAACCTCCTGTAATTTACCCAGCCGTTCCACTTTATCCCAGGACATTTCGCTGGAGCGCCACTCATCCAATAAAGACAGCACCCCCCAGATTTGCAGAGCATAGGTATAGGTAAACTTTTGCAACACCATAATCCCAAACCACTTCAAATAACGCTGCGGCGGGATCACTAGCAGTAATACCAGTAAATCAAGAATAAACAACAGGATTAACCAACCGATAAGTAGCTGGACTTCACCCAGAAAAATAATATTTGTTAACATGAACAACGTGACACCAAACCCTAAAATCTCAAACAGGAAACCTTCCAGTAATAGCAGGATAGCTATGACAGGCCTGCGCATTCCCGGCGCAGTCAGCAGAGTGTAAAAATTATTGTGTAAAACCTGATAAATACCGCGCTTCCAGCGATAACGCTGACGCAGCATACTGTTTAATGTGTCGGGTGCTTCAGTCACCGCCTGCATTTGTTGCTCACTCTGGATTAGCCAGTCCAGTGATAATAATTTGACGGATAAATCAGCGTCTTCGGCAAACAGGTTTTTATCTTCGTTATAGCCTTCTGCCTGAGCTAAAGCTTCGCGGCGAAACAATCCAATTGGGCCGGGAATAACGGTAACAACACCAAAAAGAGCCATACCTGCGCGAATAAAATTCTGGCTGATCATGTATTCAAAATGCTGAAAGCGGGTAAGCAGATTGGTTTGGTTCGCGACGATGACATTACCGGCAACAGCTGCGACCCTGGGATTCTGAAAATGGCGCAAACCATTGCGCAAGCTGTCCGGTGTCACCCGTGAATCAGAGTCCACACACATAATAAATTCACCGGCAGCATGCATAAGCCCCGTATTTAATGCATTGGCCTTACCGGAATTACTTTGGGCAATAATGCGTACCGGTATCTTTTGCGGATTATCTGTCGCGATAACCTGTTTAACGACCTCAACGGTTTTGTCCGTACTACCATCATCGACCATGATGATTTCGTAGTTTTTATGATTAAGTGACAGCAGGCTTTTCAGAGCAGGGGCAATAACCTCCTCTTCATTAAAAGCAGGTAACAGGATACTAACAGTAGGTTGCCAGTTATTGGCCTGCGGCCACTCCGGTTTGTACAGTCGGCCTGCTGTCCAGGCACTCAGCAGCAGTAGTACCTGTCTTAACACCAGAACGCAGGCTAACAGGATAAAAAAGTGAACAGCGACTGTATGATTGAGTCCGGAATAAATCCCCCCCAGAAAACAAAAAGACAGATAAAGCAATGTACCTACTATCAGCGCCAAACGTACGAAATAGCCCTTATTGGATGCTGTACTCATGATCTCCTCTCCATCAACATATTTATATCAGTGAACCTGATCCGGCTTCTCAGTTGTCAGATAAAAATCGAGTAACGAAGCACTTATATTTCTTAGACGCTGATGATGAATAGAGCCTGTCGTTGTAAATTGCGCCAGTATTTTTCCATTAACACACCTGGCAGCTGCGTGAACTTTACTGACAGACACGGTTGTAAGGTTATGACTTTCCAAATTAAACAACAGATCTGCATTAAGGAAAGCAATCCAGGCTGATTTACTCTTACTTAAACTACTAATCTCTGAAAATAATGCCTGATAATCTGTTGATATATTTAATGAGCGTGTAAATGTTGGTTTATAAGAAAGAATACACAAACGACCTTTCAGAAAATCATCGTGAAAGTCATGCCCTAATTTCATAAACTTCTCCAGCAGGCTATCAGGTTGATCGAAGGCAACAAGAGTAACCATTTCCCCCTGCTGCAACCCTGATGCAAGGAAATCTGCAACCTTTAATAGCCCTGAAAAGTTATCAGCAGTCTCAATGAGATTAAAAGATTTCTCTGGCAAGTTTTTAAAATAACTCTCAGCGTAGTTATGCTCATAGTTATTTTGAGGCAATGAAGGTACCAACTTCCGGAAGTCGTTACGTAGTGCAGTAGAAGTGTGTGTCATGTTCATAATAATTCTCGCTAAAATATAAAGATTGTTTGTTTTTACTGACTGTCCATGTCCAGGCACAATATCAGGTGTTATCTACGTGCCAGCCACTTCGCATAATCTGCATCACCTTTGAGTTTATCAGCGACAAATGTGTCAATAGTTTCCAGAATTACCCGACTCATCCAGGCTGATGGATCGGAACAATCTGTAGTATCGTGACCAGTGCCCCAGGTACTGAATTTGTAGTTAACACCCGGATCACGCATAATTTGTGCGGCTTGTGAAAACGATGCCCAGGTCGCCATTCTGCAACAGCGATAGTTAGCGGCATTCTTATTACTTTTTGTGGTTGCTGTACTCACTGGAAAAGTCATATAGATATTCATCTCCGGCTGACCTGGTGTCCGGATCATTTCTGCTTTAGTGAACAGCTTTAAACCGCCTTTTGACAAACGTTGAGCGACTTTCCGTTTCAAGCCATTCGCAAGCTTTGCTTTTTTCTTGCCCGCAAAATTCAGCAATCCATCAACATCAAGGTATACACCAGTTAAACCGCTCAAGCTCAAATGGCTTTTTTGGAAGTTCTCCTGCCTGGGGCGTATTGGAGACGCTTTACAAGCCGGGTAAAAACCGGGTTTTTCCTGTAGTAAGGCCTGAAAATATGTATTAGTTTTTTTTGTGGATAATGTCATTTCCGCATGAGCCGCACTACAAATCAGTGTGGCAGCACAACAACCTAAAAGACCAGTTAACATTTTATGACTTACTATTTTCATTGGGAGACACCTTATTAATTAATATCAAAAACTCTCATACATTTTAAAGACCAAAACCAAGCTAAATAAAGATTAAGGCCAGACCGCTGAGGCACTCAATGTGAAGCGACCTTGTAAATCAATGATGCAGGATGCCGATAATTAATTCTGTGCGCCACATCACATATTTAAAAAAACTTATTACAATTAACAATGAGATGAAATATTAAAAACCAAAAGACAAAAATATACACATGCCACTATCAAAAACAATAATAGACAAAACCAAAAAAATGGAAAAGCAGATGGAAATTAAATAAAAATCACGCCTTGGAAAAATAATATAAAAACTCAATTTTTCCAAAAAAGCTAACCCTTACCAAGCCATCAATTCCATACGATAGACAATCAATTTTCCGTTAAAATATTTACGCTTAACTTCAAGCCATAGTTAATAAACAGCGCAGCAAAAATTTTCAAATGCGCAAAGGCTTTTAGCCAACGAAGCAAAAACCCTAAAATGCCTGAAAAGTTTTTCGAACGCACTTAAGCCATTTTTTCTTCTGGAGCCACCCCGACTCCACACCACACCCCATAAACAAGAAGTGAGATATATAAAAATGACTAATGCATAAAAATTAAAATCCTGAACGACATACGGAAAAATTTCGACGCTAAGTATCAACATTACACAAATAGATTTCCGTGACCCACATCACATATTAAAAATATTTTATTTTCTTAGCAGGTGTTACGCTGCATGTATCGTTTTCAACTCACCCAGCTCAGCTTCTTCAAACTTAAGACGAGGTGAAAATGCGTCAGCGCTGGCTGAAGACAAACATAATCAGTATCATTCATATCCGCGCTAACAGCCTGGGACAGAGCGTTCTGATAAGTAACACAGAGCAGTAAAGAGAGCCAAACTGATGGGAACGAAGCAGCAAGCCATTCACCAGCTAATCCACTCAATTATCAACTACATAGAAAAGAATAAGACACAAACACCGGGAGCAACACTCATCCTGCAAAAACTGGCTCAGATGGAATTGACACCAGATAATATGTGCGATGCTACGCCTCAAAGCACTCGACACGATGATATTCTGAACCAGGCAATCGCAGGGATTACAGCTCCGGGGTTAAACGAAATTGCGATAAACCTGCAGCAAGCGAAAGAACATTTGGTCTGGCGGGAAGACGAAGGCAAATATTACCAGTCCGGCGCTAATCTCGGAGAGGGATATCGCAACTGTAATTTACACAGCTTATTAATTGGCCCTGGTGCCTGCGGTTTCGAACAGGCTGATTTTAATTTCGGAATTTTCATGCTTGGCCCGCGCACCTTATACCGGGATCACCGACATACTGCCCCGGAACTCTACCTGAACCTTTCAGAACGCTCAGGCTGGCGCTTACATGGTGGAGACTGGCAAGATTATCCGGCGGGGTCTCTGATCTGGAATGCTTCTGGAGAAGTACATGCCACACGGGTATATGAACAGCCGTTTATCTCTGTATTTTCCTGGCTAAAAGATATACATGAGCCTTGTGAGGTGGTGGCTATGGATGATTGGAATGCAATTGAACAGGCACTGTGGACTAACGATACTTCTCGTACATCTTAACGGCCTCACGATCCAGTCTCTTACTAAATACTTCAAAAAAAGTAATACGCTTCGACGAGACATAATAGAGGCATAGTAATAGCAGCAAGATCATAACCGCCATATTTTGCCAGGCATTCAGCTCCCACTGATATTTCCAGGCCAATCCCAACTCCCTGTTAAGCGGATAGAGATAATACACCGGCCATTGATAACCATCAGGGCCACGGGAACCGGCAAGATCAGCCAGAATATGCAAATGAACAACCACAAAAGCAAGCAGCCAGACACGGGCTTTCTGCATTTTCGCCAATACACAAGCGAACGTTGCCAAAATAAGCGCTGCGAATATGGAATGCCCAAAATAGTGGTGGTATTTAAAATAGAACTGTGTCGTTCCGGTTATCTTATCAACAATTATTCCCAAACCATCAATATCAGGAGCAACACCACAGAGCGCAACCAACACTCGCTCACGCCTTTCCTGAAGTAATTCAACGGTACTCAGCCAACCAATAATTAAATGCGCAGCCGGACTCATAATTCAGATACAAACACGCTTACCCAACCACCACCGAAGGCAAAACATCAGACCGTGTCCCCGGCAATCCGTGTGTATCCTGCCCATGATAAGTAAACACCAGCGAAAACTTCCGCATATCCGTCCGGTTCGCTCCCGCCGCATGAAAACAATGTGCACTAAACAACAAGCAATCCCCGGCATTCAGATCCACCTGTTTCGCCAACGTCAGCCGCCCCTGATTCGCCGGATGACCCTCAATCAGAAACTGCGCCTCATCCAGTGCCTCCGGTTTTACATCCCAGCGATGCGATCCCGGCAAAATCATCATGCCACCGTTCTCCGCCTTCTCATCGCCCAGCGCCAGCCACGAGTTAATCAGGTATTTATCCGAGAACCGCCAGTAGCGCGTATCACGATGCCAATGCGTTTCCGAGCTAAACGCAGGCTGCTTCGTCATCATGCAATTATGATGATTCGGCGACAGTAGCACCTGCTCACAGCCGAGTAGCTGTTTAATGCTCGCTGTCACCGCAGGATTTTCCGCCCAGTCCTTATAAGCCGTATGGCGCGTGTAGGCATGCAATAACCGCCGGATAGTCTGCCCACCCACCGCATCGGATGACGCAGGCGAACCCGGATACTGTACATCAGCTTCCAGCTCAAATGGCTTTTTGCGAGCCACCAGCTCAGCCTCTGTCACTTCCCGCAGCTGGGCAATCAACTCAGGAGAAGCTGCCTGCGGCAAAATCACATAGCCAAAGCGCACAAAATGCCTGAGCTGTTCCCGGCTCAATGGATGAGACATCGCCATCACTCCCACTCAATCGTGGCAGGCGGCTTACCCGACACGTCATAAACCACGCGCGAAATCCCTTTCACTTCATTAATAATCCGCCGCGACACCAAATCCAGAAACTCATACGGCAGATGTGCCCAGCGCGCGGTCATAAAATCAATCGTCTCTACCGCCCGTAGCGCAATCACATAATCATACCGCCGCCCGTCACCCATCACCCCAACCGATTTAACCGGCAGGAACACCGCAAATGCCTGCGATGTCTTGTCGTACAGGTCATTTTTATACAGCTCTTCAATAAAGATATTATCCGCCAGCCGCAGCAAATCCGCATATTCCTTCTTCACTTCACCCAGAATACGGACACCCAGCCCTGGCCCCGGAAACGGATGGCGATACACCATTGAGTGCGGCAAACCCAGCTCCACACCCATCACCCGCACCTCATCCTTAAACAATTCACGCAGCGGCTCGACTAACCCCAGTTTCATACCCTCTGGCAAGCCACCAACATTGTGATGCGACTTAATTACGTGCGCCTTGCCGGTTTTGCTGCCTGCCGATTCGATCACATCGGGATAAATCGTGCCCTGCGCCAGCCACTTGGCATTCGTTAACTTAGCCGATTCCTCGTCGAAAATCTCCACGAACAAACGTCCGATAATCTTGCGCTTTGCTTCGGGGTCACTCTCCCCTGCCAATGCTGCCAGATAACGTTCTTCCGCATTCACCCGAATGACCCGCACGCCCATATTCTCAGCGAACATAGACATGACCTGATCACCTTCGTTATGACGCAGCAAACCAGTGTCAACAAATACACAGGTCAGCTGATCACCAATTGCACGATGTAATAAGGCTGCTACTACTGATGAATCCACGCCACCAGACAGGCCAAGAATCACTTCATCATCGCCCACCTGTTCCCGCACTTTAGCGATATTGTCTTCAATAATATTCGCCGTCGTCCACAAACTCTCACAGCCGCAAATATCATTGACAAAGCGCTTGTAAATCGCCATGCCCTGCGTGGTGTGTGTTACCTCCGGATGAAACTGCACGCCGTAGAAATGCCGGGATTTATCCGCCATCCCCGCAATCGGCGCGCTGGCCGTACTCGCCATTAACTTAAAGCCTTCCGGAATCGCTGTGACCTTATCACCATGCGACATCCACACATCAAGCATGCCATAACCTTCCGGCGTAGCCCGATCTTCAATGTCACGTAGCAAGTCCGTGTGTCCATGGGCACGCACTTCCGCATAACCAAACTCACGCTCATCTGAGGCTTCAACCCTGCCACCCAACTGCTGCGCCATGGTTTGCATACCGTAGCAAATACCCAATACCGGCACGCCCAGCGTAAATACATTAGCCGGGGCAAAAGGTGCATTATCATCCAGCACCGATTCCGGGCCGCCAGCGAGAATAATTCCCTTCGCATGGAAGTCGGCAACATCCTGCTCGGTTACGTCCCAAGGAAATATCTCGCAATAGACACCGATTTCACGAATACGGCGGGCAATGAGCTGAGTGTATTGGGAACCGAAGTCGAGAATTAGAATGCGGTCGGAGTGGATGTCTTGCTGGATCATTTTAGTGGTCTCAAAAATCTCATACGATGAGATAAAATTAATTGTTGGTGTGAAACTGAAAGTGTTTTCTTTACACCCGATAATTAGGCGCTTCCTTAGTAATCGTCACATCATGCACATGCGACTCCT
>JBMZDK010000098.1:0-13402 GCA_049614265.1 Thiolinea sp. | reverse complement strand
GGTAACTCCATGTCTGCCGGTGGCTTAGCAAACTGGAACTTACGTTGCTTTGGCTTTTCCTGTGTCTCATCATCAGTCACAGATTCATCCAAAGCAGCGTTTGCAGCAGTGCCCGCGCCATCGTCAGGCTTACAGCTCGCCGGATTATTCAGATCACAAAAACCAGCTGGCAACTCCATATCAGCTGGTGGTTTAGCAAACTGAAATTTGCGCTTTTTGGGTTGTTCATCAGCGACAACGGCCTGGCTTTCTTCACCAGACAATTCCGGTAAAACCTGCTCCACATCACCTGCCTGTGAGTCAACAACCTGCTGAGTATCAGGACTGTCTGTATCTTCAAAACGACTGGCACGCAACTCACGGAAATGAAGTTTTGCCTGCCAGAAGTCTTTATAAAACTGGTGTCGATCTGTTAGTTCTTCGTGTTCACGATCATTCAAGCCCAGTTTTTGCGCAGTACCAGCCATTTTATCGAGGTGGTTGAGAATGCTTTCAGCCTTACCTAATAACATTAGATTCTTCTGGTAACCATCGACACCACGTGCTGCTAATGACTCATATTCAGTCATCAGATCCCCTAAAATGGCATGCAAAGATTCATAGCCTGATTTTGCAACATTATCCGTCGCACTGGTAAAGGCTAATGGCTCCAGCTCCGGAGAAGGCAGAGGGGATTTTGTAAAGAAAACAGCGGCTGCAGCAACTGTAGCTAATAAAGCAAACAGGCCACCTAGTGAAAGCCATTTTGCGATTTTATTCCGCCGGGCTGTTTCACCGGCTTCCTGCTTAATAATTAATTTTGGCATGATCTACTCTGATCATTTTTAAGGGGTATTCAGAGCAAAAACATCGTCTGACAGTTAGTTTTCACTCCACAGCAAGATATCATGAATATTTCTGATGTTAACTATGTTACTGACAAGACGGCAGTTTTTCAGCTTATCCGGAAATAAGCGAGCCTTATAAAAAAGCAACCAATCTGTGCTTAACTCTAGCTGAACCAGAAATAACACTCCCAATTATGAGTCCAACTAACTGAGTATAGTTCCATATATAAATTATTTTTGTGCAATTAATAAGCCAAATGAGTGTTATTTTAGGAGGCAAACACGGAATGATCAGAAAACATCAACAATCAGATTGCCTGTTGATTTTCTTTAGGTTTTGGCTTGTGCAGTTCCTGTTTTAATTCATCAAGACCACGTTCCAGATCTTTGCCTAACTCATCGATACTATCGCTGAGTGAGTCATCCAGACCTTTCAGGCCTTCCTGCATAAAACTATTTAGCTGCTCGACAATTGTGCCCATCGCGCCGCTGACCATCGACCCCATCGTTTTTTGTACATCAATCAACCAGCCTTCCTCGTAACGGATAAGCACTGTACGCAATGGCACCTTCATTTCGCCCTTATCACCACCGTATAAAACAGTAGCTACTTCAGCAACACCATCAGTAATCAATAATTCGCCGGTTTCAAAGCGTTGGGCATCAACTTGCTGGCTTTTGAGGAATTTAAGGTATTGTGCGCTTTCCCAGGTCACCAGCTGCTTTGCAGCCTCCATATCTTCAGCAAGAACTGCCTGCCAGAACTTATTGGCTATAGCACGGGCATCCTGTTCATCAGAAGACATACAACCTGATAACGATAGTATCAGTGGCCATAGTAAGATAAGTAGAAAAGAGCGCATATTATTTTTCAGCTGAGCCTCTCGCTATGCTCATAGGCCGCAAAGCACACCATCATTTTGCGCATCCAGAGATAAAACAACCGGTGTAATCTTATTTTCCAGGTTCACAGACAAGTCAGTAGTGTGCGTAACTTTGCAGTAATTTGGCGTATAACCACTGTAAACGGCCTGTCCATTTTTCTCCTTACGCCGTTCCCACAACACATCAGCAGTCACTCCTATCTGTTGCTGGAACCACGCTTTTTTCAGCTGTTCTGCCAGTTGATGTAAAGTTTGGCTGCGCTGTTTTCTTACCGGCTCCGGAACAGGGTTTGCTAATCGGGCAGCTTTAGTGCCATCACGCTCAGAATAAGTAAATATATGGATATGACCAAAGCCGGTTTGCTCAACAAATTCCAGTGTTTCTGCCCACTCTTCCTCTGTCTCCCCCGGAAAACCAACAATAATATCTGTCGTTACATTAAAACCGGGTACTTCCCGCCTCGCCTGGGTTACTAACTGACTAAATTCTGTTGTCTTACAGCGTCTCGCCATACGTCGCAGCACAGAGTCAGCACCGCTTTGAATAGGTAAGTGCATGTGTGGCATCAGGCGGGGGTTACTAAACAACGCAAAAAAGTTCTCGGGAAGATCCCACGGTTCGACAGAAGCAAACCGAATTCGCGGAATATCCGTTTCAGCTAAAATGCGCTGTACCAAGGAATATAAAGTGCTCTCCGGCAAATCACTTCCATACCCACCAACATGCACACCCGTTAAGACAATTTCCTGTATACCCTGTTGTTGCAGACGATTAATCTCATCAATAATATCAGCTTCAGTGCGACTACGCTCATCACCACGGGCAACCGTCACTATGCAAAAAGTACAGCGATAACGACAACCATCCTGAATTTTTATAAAAGCCCGATGCCGGCCACGCAAAAACAAACCCGACTCACCCGGCTCTGTTACTATTTTGGGCATTACCGGCAGCTCAAATTTTTCAATCACCTTCTGTGGTAACTGATCCTTTTCACTGTTGGGGACTACCAGATCAACACCTAATGTATCGGCAACTTCATCAGCTTTAAGCGTCGCATAACACCCACTCACAACCAAACGCGCAGCAGGATTATCCCGATATAAGCGATTCATCAGACGGCGGGATTTACCAGCAGCCTCATTGGTTACGGCGCAGGTATTCAATACCACTACATCGGCATCAGGAGTATCCGGGACGATACTATGCCCATGGGCACGGAAGTTTTGTGACCATTGCTCAAGTTCAGCCTCATTGAGACGGCAACCCAGTGCTTTCAGGTGAACTTTCATCTTAAACCAACATTTTCCGCAAATTAACCCGGTTACAGATTTTCAGGTTTTAATTCAATTTCAGCACGTTCACGTAGTGCTTTTAGCAGCGCGCCAGATTCGCGATTACTGACAGAACCATTAAACAGTTGCCCGGCAGCTTCATCAATTTCTTTCGCACCATCTTCAACAGACTTGATCGCGATAAACACATAGTCCCCCTGAGGCAACACCGCGCTATCCCAACTAATCTTACCCGCCTCGGGACGTGTCATGCCAAAAGCTTTACTCACAATTGCCTGAGCTACCTCGCTGCCAACCCGTTCAATTTTCCCGGGCTTTTCCACAGCTGAAGCCTCACCCAACCCGGCTTCAGTTAAAACGGACCAGTCATTCGTCGCAGTTAATTTAGCTAAAACCTCTTCGCCTTTCTTTGCTGCCATTGTACGAGCTTCCTGAGTTGTTAGTGTTTTAACAATCTCATCTTTAACCTCATCCAGTGCTTTTTGTTTTGCCGGTTCGTGTTCTGTAACCCGCACAACAACAGCCTGTGTATCTTTCAGCTCGATGGGTTCCGAATTCTTGCGCTCATTAAGAACTTCCTCAGAAAATGCTGCTTCCAGCACTTTAGGGTTCTCTGCAACACCCTCGCCCTTAACACGTGTCACCCAGTCAGTTTGTTGTACTTTCACTCCAGCTGCTTCTGCTGCAGGAGCTAAATCACCACTTTGTTCGAATGCCACTGTCTGAGCCTGATCAGTTTTATCCAGGTAAAGCTTCTCCGCTTCAATCGCCCGGTAATTCTCATCTACATCATCTTTCGCCTCAGCAAAAGTTTTCTGAGTCGATTCTGTAATATTATTAACACGCAAAATCTCAAAACCAGCTTCAGTTTTTACCGGCTCAGACACTTTCCCAGCTTCCAATGCAAAAACGGCTTTTTCAAACTCAGGCCCCCAATCGCCAGCTACAACATCAGCCAACTCGCCTTCTTTTTCAGACGCAACTTTGTCATCTGAATCGTTTTTAGCTACATCTTCAAAAGTTCTTTCGCCAGAATTAATAGCTTTATACAAGGCCTCCGCCCGCGCTTTTGCTTCGTCCTCTTTGCCATCCTTTATTTCAATCAGTACGTGGCTAACATTTCTGGACTCTGGCGTAACATAATTATCTGCATTTTCTTCATAGAAAGCCTCAAGCTGTTCATCACTGGCCTCAATGCCTTCTGCAAGAGCATCCTGATCAATGTCAATATACGCCAGCTTTACCTTCTCTTCGGTCATATAACGTGACTTATTCTTCTCATAATAATCAGTAATCTGCTCATCTTTGATCTCAATTTGCTTTTCAAAGTCAGCAGCTTTCAGTGTGAAGGTTTCAATCTCACGCTTCTGCTGACGAAGAGACTGATAGTATTCAGCCTGAGTTTTAGGTACAAATGCAGTAGATGAGACTGCCTGTTGGAAATGCCCCTGCGTCAAATCATCACGAACCTGGTTTTCAAACTCTCCCTGATTCCGGCGTTGTGTAGTAAGAAACCGCTGATATTGCTCAGAATCAAATTTACCATCTTTCTGAAAATACTGACTAATCGTATTCGCTACCTCATTTGCACTGGCACGATAACCTTCTGCCTCAGCTTTCTGTCTCAACAAGGTACGATTAATGACATTATCCAAAGCCATTTGCTTCAGCTGATCATCGCCCAAATTCGCCGCCATACGGCCAAATTGCTGACGTAGCTGCAATATCTGATTCTGTACATCCCGCGAATCAACTTCTTCACCATTAACAATAGCAGCAGGGCGCGAACTACCACCTTCAAAATAGGAGTTAATACCAAAAAGGACGAATGGAATACTAATGAAGCCAACGATGGCGTAGGCAACCCAGCCCTTCGCCTTATCATGAATTGCTTGTAACATATTATTTCTGCGTATTATTAAAGTTTAGTGAATGGCGGCTCAGACCGCTATGCAGACCACAAACCGAATAAGAAAGTGCCTTACCCCATAAAGAGCCTGCCCCGGAGAAGAGCAAGAGCGCATCATACAAAAAGCTGGCAGTAAGGGAAAGAAAATATGGTAAGAAAATGACAGACTGGCGGAGCGGACGGGACTCGAACCCGCGACCCCCGGCGTGACAGGCCGGTATTCTAACCAACTGAACTACCGCTCCAATCCAATAACAAGTGGTGGGTGATGAGGGACTTGAACCCCCGACATTCGCCTTGTAAGGGCGACGCTCTACCAACTGAGCTAATCACCCGTCATTGGAAAGGCGGCTAGTTTACTGCATCTTTTAGTGCTTTGCCAGCCTTAAATGCAGGAATTTTTGCTGCATCTATTTTAATTGTTTCACCAGTCCGAGGATTGCGGCCTGAACGAGCCTGACGCTCGCGTACCAGGAAAGTACCAAAGCCGATTAAAGAGATTTGATCACCTTTGGCTAACTGCTCAGAGACAACTTCAACCATTGCTTTGTAAGCCCGATCAGCATCTGCTTTTGTTAAGCCAGACTTGGCAGATACTGCATCGATCATTTCTGTTTTGTTCATAGAAAGATTCCTTATGAATTCGTTATTAACAGGGGAAACCGGAACATTCCACTTATGCGCCCTGTAGCAAAAAAGCCACTAGTGTGAATATGCATCACTGTTATACCAGCGACCTTTTCAGGGTGTCAACTAAATGAAATAATAACAATAACTTTTATTACAATCTCAGTGTGTACGGGCGCTCTCCTGCTCTTCATCGCTTAAAGAGCCTGCAACCGCGCCTACCGGTTCCTCATCTTCTAAGTCGTCCTCATCGTGTAATGGTTCAGGCATTTTTTCCAATGCCAGCTCCAAAACTTCATCAATCCATTTCACAGAACGAATTTCAAGTCCTTTTTTTACCACATCGGGAACCTCTGCCAGATCTTTCTCATTATCTTTAGGAATCAACACCAGACGAATGCCACCTCGATGTGCCGCCAGTAATTTTTCCTTCAGACCTCCGATCGGCAATACCTCGCCCCGTAAGGTAATCTCTCCTGTCATCGCCACCTCAGCTTTGACCGGAATTTCTGTCATCGCCGAAACAATTGCGGTCACCATTCCAATTCCGGCACTCGGCCCGTCTTTTGGTGTCGCACCCTCCGGCACATGAATATGTACATTATGCTTACGCAAAAACTCCCGTTTCAGACCTAAGTTCCGGGAACGGCTTTTCACAACTGTTTCGGCAGCATGAATCGACTCTTTCATGACTTCGCCCAAACGGCCGGTGCTCTTGATAGAACCGGTGCCCGGCAACAAAGCGCTCTCAATCGTCAACAAATCACCACCGACAGACGTCCAGGCAAGGCCGGTTACCTGGCCAATCTGGTTTTCCTTATCAGCACGTCCAAAGTCGAAACGCCTTACGCCAAGGTATTTCTCAATATTCTTAGGTGTGACCATGGAGCGTTTCTTACCTGTCAGCAAATGCTGCTTCACCGCCTTCCGGCAAAGCTTAGATAATTCACGATCTAAGTTTCGCACACCAGCTTCACGAGTATAGTGACGAATAATCTCCATGACTGCTGAATCGCTAACCACCAACTCACCTTTTTTCAAACCATTTGCTTTCAATTGTTTTGGAATCAGGTAATTTTTAGCAATATTCAGCTTTTCATCTTCGGTGTATCCCGGAATACGAATAACTTCCATTCGGTCCAGTAACGGCCCGGGAATACGCATACTGTTTGACGTTGCAACAAACATCACATCCGACAAATCGAAATCTACTTCCAGATAATGGTCAGCAAACGTATGATTTTGCTCCGGATCCAACACTTCTAACAATGCTGAAGCCGGATCACCGCGAAAATCGGTGGCCATTTTGTCAATTTCATCCAGCAAAAACAATGGGTTGCGCGTTCCGACCCGAGATAAATTCTGAATAATTTTCCCTGGCAAGGAACCGATATAGGTACGCCGGTGCCCACGAATCTCAGCCTCATCACGCACACCTCCCAACGCCATCCGGGAGAACTTACGCCCGGTCGCACGGGCAATAGACTGCCCCAGAGAAGTTTTACCAACTCCCGGAGGCCCTACCAGACAAAGAATAGGCCCTTTCAGTTTTTTCACCCGCTGCTGAACAGCCAGGAATTCAAGAATGCGTTCTTTAACTTCATCCAATCCATAATGATCTTCATTAAGGATTTTTTCGGCTTCAGCAAGGTTGGATAAAACACGGGACTTTTTCTTCCAGGGCAAGCCCACCATCCAATCGATATAATTTCGCACCACAGTCGCCTCAGCTGACATCGGAGACATCATCTTCAGCTTATTCAGTTCTGCGCTGGCTTTATCCTTCGCTTCTTTAGGCATACCAGCCTTATCGATTTTACGCGCCAGCTCCTCCACTTCACTGGGACTTTCATCCATGTCGCCCAGTTCTTTCTGAATTGCCTTGATCTGTTCGTTGAGGTAGTACTCGCGCTGGCTGCGTTCCATTTGCTGCTTAACACGACCCCGGATTTTCTTCTCAACCTGTAGCAGGTCAAGCTCATTCTCAATCAATTCCATCAGATGCTGAATTCGCTCTTCAACATCCAACATTTCAAGAATGCCTTGCTTCTCACCGATTTTCAGCCCCAGATGTGCTGCCACCGTATCAGCAAGCCGAACCGGGTCATCAATACTCGCCAACGAAGACAGTATTTCGGGCGGAACTTTTTTATTCAGCTTAACGTACTGCTCAAACAAACCAACCAGTGAACGCCCCAGAACTTCCGATTTACGTTCATCAATATTAACTTCAGAAGGACGAACCTCGATTTGTGCCGCAAAATAAGGACTCTTTACATCCAAAGCCACCATTTCGGCACGTTCCAGCCCCTCCACCAACACCTTAAGGGTGCCATCAGGCAGTTTTAGCAACTGCAGAATAGTTGCTAACGTACCAACAGTGTGCACATCATCCAATTCAGGGTCATCTACTTCAGCACTCCGCTGTGCAACCAACAAGACCTGCTTATCGGATTCCATTGCTGCATCCAGCGCCTGAATTGATTTATGGCGCCCCACAAATAAGGGGATAACCATATGCGGGTAAACAACAACATCACGCAGAGGCAGTACTGGTACAACCAGGGCATCATCATTCTGTTGGTTTTTATCTTCGGACATTCAAACTTACCTCTGTTGTCAGCCGTCATGAACAGTCAGCTGACTCATATAACGGGCAATGGGAATCGCCACCTCTTTATCAAAGGTGGCAACACCAGCGTTATTTAAACTATTGGCATTATTTATTCTGCTGAGGCAGCAGCTTTGGGCTGCTCTGCATTATTCTCATAAATCAGATAGGGGACAGCATCACCATCAACGACAGACTCATCGACCACTACTTTGCTTACCATTTCATCAGAGGGCAGGTCATACATGGTATCCAGCAGGATTTTTTCCATGATCGTACGCAGACCGCGAGCACCCGTCTTACGATCCATTGCTTTACGGGCAATGGCATGTAAAGCATCATCACGGAATACCAACTCGGCATTTTCCATTTCAAATAAACGACTGTACTGCTTGGTCAATGCGTTCTTTGGCTCAGTGAGAATACGAACCAGTGCATCCTCGTCCAATTCCTGTAACGTTGCCACTACCGGCAAACGCCCTACAAACTCAGGAATCAAGCCATAACGCACTAAGTCTTCAGCTTCGATATCCCGAATGACTTCACCAAAACTACGACTGTCGTCTGGTGCTTTCACGGATGCACCAAAACCAATACTGCCTTTCTCTGTACGATCGCGGATAACTTTATCCATACCAGCGAACGCACCACCACAGATAAACAGGATATTCTTAGTATCCACCTGCAGAAATTCCTGCTGCGGATGCTTACGGCCGCCCTGAGGTGGCACAGAAGCAATGGTACCTTCAATTAACTTAAGCAATGCCTGTTGCACACCCTCGCCTGAAACATCGCGGGTTATTGAAGGGTTATCTGATTTACGGGAAATTTTGTCGATTTCGTCAATATAGACAATACCAGTCTGTGCCTTTTCAACATCATAATCACATTTCTGCAATAGTTTCTGAATGATGTTTTCGACATCTTCACCAACATAGCCAGCTTCAGTCAGGGTAGTTGCATCAGCAATAGTAAAAGGCACATTCAACAAACGAGCCAGTGTTTCAGCCAATAAAGTCTTACCACTACCGGTAGGCCCGATCAGCAGAATATTACTCTTCGCGAGCTCAATACCATCTTTAGCACCTTGCTTGCTCAGGCGTTTATAATGATTATAAACAGCAACGGAAAGCACTTTTTTAGCCAGCTTCTGACCAATCACATAGTCATCAAGACTGCTGTTAATCTCACGGGGCGTAGGCAATGTTGAATTATCATCAACATCTTCCTGGCTGGCATGCATTTCTTCCTGAATAATGTCATTACACAGATCCACACACTCATCACAGATAAATACAGAAGGCCCGGCAATCAGCTTACGAACTTCGTGCTGACTTTTCCCACAGAAAGAACAGTATAGTAACTTCCCGCTATCTTGATTTCCCTTCTTATCTTTACTCATCAGAACCTCGATCCACAGCCAGCCCCGCCGACTGATCTAAATTATTTATGTTCACTGTACTATGTGATGTCCGAATCAACAATTTCAACCCGCATAATGTATGACTTTGCCCATAGAATGACGGGAGTTCCGTTACAGAAGGAACAGTTTCTCCTAGAATACTGCGATTTACCTGTAAATAAAATGAAAACAGCCTGTAGAACAGGCTGTTTTAAAGAAAATATCGTGTTTAACAGACAGAAAAGCCGTTAATCAACATTTCGCTGTGTAAGAATTTCGTCAATCAGGCCGTATTCTTTCGCCTCAGCAGCGGTCATGAAATTATCACGATCAGTATCCTTGGCTATATCCTCCAGAGGCTTTCCGGTGTGGCTTGCCAATACCGAATTTAATTCTTCGCGGATTTTCAGAATTTCGCGGGCATGAATTTCAATATCTGATGCCTGCCCCTGAAACCCACCTAAAGGCTGATGAATCATCACCCGAGAGTGCGGTAAAGCAAAACGCTT
The DNA here is from genome assembly GCA_049614265.1 of Thiolinea sp. Taxonomy (GTDB): domain Bacteria; phylum Pseudomonadota; class Gammaproteobacteria; order Thiotrichales; family Thiotrichaceae; genus Thiolinea. The sequence goes on along the minus strand of JBMZDK010000098.1, from coordinate 3,337 downwards.
GCCCGGCGCACCACCTGCTAACAACACAGCACCCATACTGGCAGCCTGACCGGTACATAAAGTACTCACATCCGGTTTAATAAACTGCATGGTGTCATAGATTGACATACCGGAAGTCACCACACCACCTGGCGAGTTAATATACAGATAGATATCTTTTTCAGGATTTTCTGATTCAAGAAATAACAGCTGAGCCACAATGACATTCGCCATATAATCTTCGACTGGCCCAACACAGAAAATCACCCGTTCTTTCAGTAAGCGTGAGTAAATATCATACGCACGCTCACCACGAGAAGACTGTTCGACTACCATCGGAACCAAATTCAATGCTTTGGCATCCAGACCACTATTATTATAAGACATAGAACAACTCCAGTTAATCGATTCAGGCTTTAAGCTGCTGCCACTTCATCCTCTGCATCAGCTGCTACAGCAGGCTCAGGATTCATAATACTGTTGAAATCACTTTGCTCGTCTGTCACCTGTGCAGTTTCCACCACCCAGTCAACAATCATTTCTTCCATCACAGCAGCTTCAACCGTCTGCATAGCCTGAGGGTTACTACGGTAGTAGCTGATCAACGCATCAGGATCTTCATATGAAGCAGCGAGTGTATTAAGCATAGCATCCACTCGTTCCTGGTCACGTTGCATTTCCTTTTGGCGTATGATTTCACCAACAATCAAACCCAGTTTAACCCGGCGCTCTGCCTGAGGTTTAAACAGGTCATCAGGAATATTATCCGCCGGAGTACCTGAGTTTTGCGAAAACTCTTCACGAATGTGCTTGATTTCATCAGTAATCAAAGCGTCCGGCAGGTCAATCTCATGCAGATCAGACAAACCATCCATCACCTGTTGCTTTAGGCGGCTCTTCAAGGCATTGCCTAATTCGCGTTCCATATTACCTTTCACTTCATTACGAAAGGTTTCCATAGAGCCATCTTCAACGCCAAATTGCTTGATAAACTCTTCGCTAACTTCAGGCAACTCAGAAGACTGAACATTTTTAACCGCAAGCTTAAATTGTGCAGTTTGGCCTTTCAGGTTTTCGGCCTGATAATCCTCAGGGAAAGCAACGTCCGCAACTTTCTCTTCGCCAGCACTCATGCCAATCAGCGCGGCTTCGAAATCAGGGAGCATACGACCAGCCCCTAATTCAACTTCAAAGTCTTCAGCCGAACCGCCTTCAAATACCTCGCCATCGACCGAACCTTCAAAGTCCAGACTAACTTTATTACCGTTCTCAGCAGCACTTTCAGAATCAGCCCACACTTTTTGCTGTTCACGAATGACTTCGATCATTTTATCAATGTCTGCATCAGTTACTTCAGCAGCCTGACGTGTTACTTCCATCACAGAAACATCGGCAACTTCAAATTCCGGGTATACCTGAAAAGTCGCAACATACTCCAGCGGCTCACCCTCAGACATGCTATTCATCTCAATTGCAGGCAATCCAGCCACACGCAGAGTTTCTTGCTGAGTCGCTTCACGGAAACTTTTTTCCAGCTCATCACCTACAACTTCCTGATGCACTGATGCACCATAACGCTGTTTGACTACGGTGAATGGAACTTTACCAGGACGGAAACCATCAATCCGTACCCGGCCCCGCATAGACTTCAGACGCTTATCAACTTCACTATCCACCCGATCGGCCGGTAACGTCACGGTCATTTTGCGCTCAATAGTTCCGGTTGTTTCTACAGAAACTTGCATGCCATACCTCTTACACCCCTCGCTATTTCCTGCAATAACGGAGGCCTTCAATAAATAGTTGAGATGTTTAATTTAAATGGTGCGAAAGGAGAGACTCGAACTCTCACGCCTTGCGGCACTGGAACCTAAATCCAGCGCGTCTACCAATTCCGCCACTTTCGCTAAAAGGAGGCGATTATACACAGCATGACAACACTTGTATAACCAAAATAAGTGAATTTAAATGGGGTGGCTGACGGGGTTCGAACCCGCGACAACAGGAATCACAATCCTGGACTCTACCAACTGAGCTACAGCCACCACTGAAAACTTGCTATCGCCTGCGGGAACATCGATGGCGCGCCCGGCAGGACTCGAACCTGCGACCCACGGCTTAGAAGGCCGTTGCTCTATCCAGCTGAGCTACGGGCGCAGACTGAAACAACCACTTGACTTGAAATTGGTCGGGGTAGAGAGATTCGAACTCCCGACATCCTGCACCCAAAGCAGGCGCGCTACCAGACTGCGCTATACCCCGACTGACCACGTTTAATGGCACTTCGTTTCAAGTCCGCGAACTATACGCTCCAATCTTAGGAGCGTCAAGACAGAAAATCAACATTCTAAGCCTTGTTTTCAACATTTCCGCCAACTGGCATATACATGCCTCTAAAACAAAGGACAAACAACATCTTCCACCTATTGCACAGCCCTTTTTAATAGTAAAAATAATAGCTCAAATCACCCTTAACACTCTGCAAAACCACTATTTCATTCATGAAATAAAACGAACAAACCCCAGCATGCACACAAGAAATCCTCTCAAAACAACGATTCCAATCATTGAAACTATAATTCTGCCTATTTTTTGCATTAAACTGGCATTTGCAAAAGTCATGCTAAGGAAAAAATATGACCGTCCTCGGAGCACTTCTATTCATCCTACAAGCTGGGTTCGCCATACATGTCATCCGCAGTGGACGAGAAATCTATTGGATTTACATCATCATGTTCATTCCCGCTATCGGCTGCCTCTTATACTTCTTTACTCAAGTATTACCTGATAGTCGTAACAGTTACTCAGTAAGAAAAGCCGGTAACAACCTGCTCAAGACCGTCGATCCGCAACGAGAACTACGCAAGAGAAAGGATGAACTTGATATTGCAGACACTGTAGAAAACCGCTTAAAGCTTGCTGATGAATATATTGCTTCGGGTTCTTATGATGAGGCCATACCTTTATTGCAAAAATCACTAAACACCACCAATGAAAATGATCCTTATATTTTGCTAAAGCTCGCTGAAGCGCAATTCGGTGATGAAGACTACTCAAGAGCAATAGACACTCTGGATTTGCTGATCCGCGAGAACCCTGATTTTCAATCACCCGATGGACACCTGCTCTATGCACGAAGCCTGGAAGGCTCAGGCAAGACTGAACAGGCTCTGAAAGAATATGAAGTACTTGCCGCTTCATATCCGGGTGAAGAAGCACGCATACGTTATGCTTTACTTTTGCAGCAGGAAAACCAACCTACTCGGGCAAACGAAGTTTTCTCTGACATCCTCACCCGCGCTCGCCGAGCACCCAAATATTACACAAAGAAAGAAAAGCAATGGATCAACATGGCAAA
>JBMZDK010000097.1:0-13444 GCA_049614265.1 Thiolinea sp. | reverse complement strand
GAGAATTATACATGAACAACCAGCATTGCCGACTGCTTATCCTGGGTTCCGGCCCCGCCGGATACACCGCTGCTGTCTACGCTGCACGCGCAAATCTGAACCCTGTACTGATTACCGGCATGGAACAGGGCGGACAATTAACCACAACAACCGATGTGGACAACTGGCCCGGTGACAATGACGGCGTTCAGGGGCCGGAATTAATGGAACGCATGAAAAAACATGCTGAACGTTTTGACACCGAGATCATTTTTGACCACATAAAAAGCGTGGACTTAAGCCAGCGCCCATTTACCTTACAGGGCCAGAGCGTATCTTATACCTGTGACGCGTTGATTATTGCCACCGGCGCTTCAGCTATGTATCTCGGCCTGGAATCCGAAGAGGCGTTCAAAGGAAAAGGCGTCTCCGCCTGTGCGACCTGTGATGGTTTCTTCTATCGCAACCAAAAAGTTGCTGTCATTGGTGGAGGTAATACAGCCGTTGAAGAAGCTTTATACCTGTCCAATATTGCGGCTGAAGTGACTCTGGTACACCGCCGTGATGAATTACGGGCAGAAAAAATTCTACAGGATCACCTGTTCGAAAAAGAAAAGAACGGCAATATCACGATAAAATGGAATCATGTGCTGGAAGAAGTGCTTGGCGACAATACCGGTGTCACCGGCATGCGCATTAAAAGCACTCAAACAGATGAAACTCAGGATATTGACCTGATGGGTGTATTCATTGCGATTGGCCATAAGCCCAATACCGCCATGTTCGTCGATCAGCTGGATATGGCCGGTGGTTATATAAAGGTCAACAGCGGTTTGGAAGGCAATGCCACACAAACCAGCATTCCCGGTGTGTATGCCTGTGGTGATGTGATGGATCACGTTTACCGTCAGGCAATTACCTCAGCCGGAACCGGTTGTATGGCTGCACTGGATGCAGAAAAATTCCTGGACAATCTGGCGAAAGAACAAACAGGCTAGTCTATACTCCGGTCGTTTAACAATGACAGCAGTATGACAGCCGGAGGAATGCGGTTGGAGTCTCCATTCATAGTATGACACGATCACTCAGTTTACACTTACTGAACCCCAACAGACCGGAGGAAGATTTTCCACCGGTCGAAACGGCATGGGATGAACCCAACGGCTTACTGGCCGTTGGTGGTGACCTCAGCGTCGAACGCCTGATTAATGCCTATCGTGCCGGCATATTCCCCTGGTTCGGGCCACAGGAACCGATTTACTGGTGGAGTCCCGACCCAAGAGCCGTTTTATTTCCGGGCCGGGTACGGATTACACGCAGCCTGCGCAAAAGCATTCGCAACAAAGGCTATCGTATCGCATTTGACCAGAACTTTGCCTCTGTCGTCCGCTCTTGTGCTGCCCCACGCAACTACACTTCCGGCACCTGGATTACGGAAGATATGCACCGTGCATACTGTCGCTTACATGCTGCCGGTTATGCTCACTCTGTTGAGGTCTACCAGCAGGACGGTGAACTGGTTGGCGGCCTGTATGGTGTTGCCGTAGGTGGCATCTTCTGCGGTGAATCTATGTTTAGCCGTGAACCTGACACCTCAAAAATTGCCTTTGTTGCCCTGGCCTGGCATCTGGTGAAATGGGGTTTTGCACTAATCGACTGTCAGATCGCCAATCCACACCTCAGCAGCCTCGGTGCTGAAGAAATCAGCCGTCAGCGTTTCCAGTCTATTCTGCGCACTTTTGCTGAAACACCGGAAGATGCGGACTGGACTGTAGATACCTCAGCAGACTTATCGCGCTGGCACCCTATCCGCTAAGCTGCTACAAAAGGAACTCACCCGCCGTGATCACACTACACTACACTACACCACCCGAGTGGACGGAAACAGTACTCGCTGATTTTGACCGCTTTCTGCTTGATCATGCTGCTGCGGAAAAAAAAGCTTCCGGCATGGCAATGTCCATGGTTTCGCATTATCCGGACAAAGTCGATATTGTCCGCACAATGACTGATCTCGCGGTTGAAGAGCTGGTTCACTTTAAACAGGTCGTTAAATTAATCATCGCACGCGGCCTCACTATGGGCAGCGATGAAAAAGACCCTTATATCAATGCGCTGCGTAAGCACTTCCGTCAGGGAACTGAATATTTCCTGCTTGATCGCCTGTTAATTGCCGGAATTATCGAGGCGCGAGGCCATGAACGTTTTGGCATGGTTGCTGACGCCCTACCCGCAGGTCAGGATAAACGCTTTTATCACACTATCACGCAATCTGAAGCCAAACATGCCGATGTATTTCAGACACTGGCACGGAACTACTTTCCTGAAGCTGAAATAACGGCACGGCTCGATGAGTTATTAAAGCTGGAGGGTGAAATATGCGCCCGATTACCTTTCCGGGCAGCCTTGCACTGAACCCGGTAACCAGCAATCTGATAGTCAGAGCTGTAATAATATCGCTGCATGAACAATAAAGCCGTTCAGAAATATCTTCAGCACTATGCTGAAGCGGAAATCAATGCCCTGACAGAATGGCCTGCCGACTGTTGTTATCAGCATGTGGTGCTAATCCCCGCTTATCAGGAATCTGTCAGCTTCCTGCAAAATTTACTCACAGCACCATGGTTTCAATCCGGTGTTTTAGTCATCCTGATTATTAACCAACCGGATAATCAGACTAACTCAACATCACAACAGGAACTCTGTAACTTCGCACTGAATAGCGGTTCATTACGCTGGAAAGCGGAAAACCTGACTTTAATCCAGCCTGCACCACTTCACAGCAGTACTTCCGATTCATGTGGCCATCTATTGCTGGTAAATCGTTTTGAGCAAGGAATTCCAGTCAAACAGGGTGTTGGATTGGCAAGAAAAATTGGCGCAGACATCGCCGTATCACTCATAGCGCGTGGAAACATTACCACTCCATGGATTTGCTCTACAGACGCTGATGCATGGTTACCGGATAATTATTTTTCACCGCTGGCAACCCTCTCTCCCGAGTATGTCGCAGCCTGTTACCCGTTTGAACACATTGCTGGCCCTAATTCTGACCCGGAAGTCACTGTAGCCACACTCACCTACCAGCGAGCCATGCAGTATTACGTAGCCGGACTGTGTTACGCGGGTTCGTCTTACGCTTTCTTTGCACTTGGCAGCACGCTGGCCTTCAAAGCTGAAGCATACGCGGCGGTTCGTGGGTTTCCTAAACGTGCTGCCGGTGAGGATTTTTACCTGTTAAATAAACTGGCTAAAATTGGCCATATTAGCCAGCTATCAAATAATACCCTGATACGCCTGCAGGCCAGGCTTTCAGATCGCGTCCCTTTTGGCACCGGTGTTTCTGCAGCAAATATTATCGCCTTAAACCGCCAGAACCAGCCATTTTGTTATTACCACCCCACCATCTTTATCAATTTACGTAACCTTCTCCGACACTTTGAGCAATTATGGCAGGTAAAACATCAGCCGGAGCCATGGCTGCAGGAACTACCTGATTCCAGCACCCATGCCTTGTACAAGCTCGGCTTTTTAAGCATGCTGCAAAAGCTGTCTCAACAGTGTCGCAGCAAACAACAGTTTGACCATCAGTTGACAGGTTGGTTTGATGGATTAAAGACCCTGCAATTCATTCATCTGCTACGTGATTCAGATTATCCCAATCTGCCTTTGGAAACCGCAATCCAGCAGGCAAAGTTCACCATTTAACAACTAACAGCGACACGGTGCACAGGGACTTAAGAGGCCGGGATAGTGATGCTGGCTTAACAATCAAATCATGATCATAAGCCAGCGCAGGCAAAACTGAATAAAGTGTCCTAGAATCACCGCATCGCCCCGATTTATTTGATGGAATAAACTGCAATTTACCAACACCGGGAATTTCTCTGTGACTGGTATAACCGTTGCCCTGACTCAGACGGCAACGCCATTAGCAGCGCAAACAAGGTATAAGGAAATCACCAATGAGTAGCAGAACCTGGTATGGTCTGATTATTTGCTTATTAGCGCTTAGTCTACTGTTACTGCTGGTTATTCCTTTCTACGCTGATCGTATTCAGACTGCCATTGAAAACACCATGGAAGAACGGGTACAGGAAATCGGCCAGGACTGGACACAGGTTGAAACAACCGGACGCGATGTCACTCTCCGGGGTGAAGCCCCTACACCAACTGCTTATGATACCGTGCTGGAACTGGCTTACAGCATTCCCGGCGTACGTACTATTACCAACCTGATGACGCAACGAACCATCAGCCCCTATACTGCGAATATTGACTGGAAAAATACCCAGTTGGCTGTATCGGGATTTCTGCCTGATGAAGCGAGTGTCAGAGCGGTGAAAAGGCTAATTAACCAAACCTATGCTAAAAACAATATCGACCAGATAAAGGTGGGTTATGGCAGCCCGGAAGGCTGGTCAGAACTGGTAAAGGTTTTATTACAGAATGTACAGCATTTTGACCATGCCAATATTGACCTGGTTGACCAGACTCTGAGTTTGTCCGGAAAAATTCCCTCCTCACAACACGCTGCACAATTAAAAAAAGCAATGCAGCCTTTTGAAAACCAGGGTTACCGTTTCAACCTGCATGTTGTCGCTGTGGATGAAAAGGTTAAGGACTGTCAGGAACGCTTTAACACCCTGATGCAAAGCTCGATCGCCTTTGAGCTTGGCGAATCAACATTGAACCCCGCCAGTTTTGCTTTTCTTGAGCAGCTTGCTGAAACTGCAATGTTTTGCCCCGATGAAAACATCACTATTGCCGGTCATGCTGATAATGCGGGCAGCGAGTCATTCAATCAGTCCCTTAGCCAGGAAAGAGCAGAACGTGTCGCTGGCTGGCTGGTGCAGGCTGGCATTGCCGCCAGCCGCATCCGCACCAAAGGCTATGGCGCAAAATACCCAATTGCAGACAACACCACAGAAGAAGGTCGATCAAAAAATCGCCGTATCGAATTTATTGTGGGAGAACAATGATATGTCAGATCTTGCACTGGAACTCTTATTTTTCCTGTTACTGGCGACTGCCATTGGCTGGTTCATCGGGCGCTTTCTGTGCAAAAACCATGAATACCTTGAACGGGCAGAAAAACAGAAACTGGCCAAGCAGCTTGAGGCTCTGAAATCTGAGCAGACGCAGCAAAATGTCCATTTCAACGATGTCAGCAATGACCTTAATCAGCACAAGCGCCTGAATAACGAACTGGAACAGGAAAACGGCAATCTGAACATCCAGGTAAGCAAACTACATACTGAGCAGAAAAAACTGCTGGAACAGGTTAAGAGCCTTGAAATCAGTCACACCAGCCTGCAAACCCTGACCAGTGATTTCGACGCTAACAAGAAGAAAATGGAAGGCCTGCAAATCAAAAAAATAAACCAACGCGGCAAAATTGAAAAACTGGAAGAAACCACTCAGTCGTTAAGCACTAAACTCAAAAAAACCGAACAATATCTACACACCAAACAAGAAGAACTAAACAGAGTCACCAAAGAAAACCAACAACAGAAAACAACCATCTCAGAGCTGGAACAGGAACGCCGTAAACTGGCAAAATTACGCCTGGATCATGAAGAACTCAGCGCAAACCTGAAGGCACAGGAGCAGGAGCAGCAAAACCTGCATGCCAATCATCTCGAGCTGAAAAAAGAATACCAACAGTTACACAGTCAGTATGAACACTTACAGCTGGAAGGCTTGCAGGCCAATGAACGTTATAAATTGCTCAATGGTGAAAAAGACAATGCCTTACGGGAAATTGAGCAGTTGAAACAGGAACGACAGACTTATCTGGAACGGTTGCGGGCAATTTCTAACGTTATCAACATTGTCGAACCCGACGAAAATATTATTGCTGCAAACGAAAACCACTAATCCTCTGGCAACAGCCCAACCGACCATCAATGCTTTAACGCGCTTAATCATGGCCATAGCCCGATAACAGGCAGATTCGTAATAGTGTCAATAGCTTAGAACAAGCAACTACGGGGAATAAGTTTATGACACCAGCGAATTTTTCAGTACAGCGCGACAATACTGTACAACGTGCCAACCCACAAGATAATCAGGCAACGCAAAGCCGAGCAGGACGCTCACATTCATTCAGCCCGGCACCGCAGTTTAACCAACAGCTGCTTTTATTATTAATTCAGCTGATTCAGTTCATCTTACAAAATATTAGCCAGCCCAGACCGGAGCCTCAGCCCCTGCAACTCAATCAGTCACAGCAGGATAACCTGAAGCAACTATTGGGAATAAATCCCAATGCGCCTTTCAACGTTCAGGTACTCGATAATGATGGTAACGGCACATTAAGCGCCGGAGATACCGCCGTTGTCAATGGAGGCATCTCCAATGGAGAAATCCAGCGTAAGACATTAACTGATGCTGATATTGCTCAGATCAATACACCAAAAGGTAATGTGCCAGCAGATTTCAGTACAAACCTGCAAAAATGGCAGTCATCAGCAGCCAGTGACCCACAGGCCTCTATTTTCTATACCACTCAGCAAAGTTGTTTCTGTCCCAGTGAATTCACCCGGCCAATGAATATTATCGAGTCCAATGGCCAAATAAGCAGCGCGACTTATGCGGACACCGGCGAAGCAGTTCCTGACAATATCAAACAGTCGCTGAAAACCATCGATCAACGTTTTGACGAGCTGAGAAATGCCTATGAAAATGGGGCTGCTCAGGTCGATGTTACCTACGATAATGACAGAGGCTTCCCAACTTCGGTATTTATCGACCAGGATCGACGCCTGGCTGATGAAGAGATTAGCTACAGCATCACGAATTTGGCAATCGCCCTGCCCTGATAGAAAGCAGACACCTACCACTGTGCCGTAGGGAACTTACGGTGCAGTGGCTGACAGTTCATGTAACCATTATGCACCAGTATGATTCTGGCCTTGTGCAGTGGCCTCAGCTTTAGGTTTTCTCCGGCGTCTGCGCTTTTTCTTTGGTGCATCTTCAGTTTGACCAGAGGGACTTGTTGCATTTGATGACTTTTGCTCACCGGCAGATGGCGGTGTAGCCGGGCTATTTCCTGCTTCCTGTGGTTTTTTCCGGTTACGATTGCGGCTTCCGGAACCTGCTGGCTTACCACCACGCCCCCGGCCTTTACCACTGCCTCTGGCATTTTTATTGCCACCGGGACGCTGACGCTCAATCCGTTTTGGCTTTTCCAACTCTGGCAACATCTCGGCTGCAATTGAAGATACCGGAATTGACTTGCCGGTGTATTCCTCAATATCCGGCAGATAAAACGCCGTATCCTCACAAGCAAAACTATGTGCTTCCCCGGACGCACCGGCTCGCGCCGTCCGGCCTATCCGGTGTACGTAATCTTCTGCAATCTGGGGCAGATCAAAGTTAAACACATGGCTTACATCACTGATGTGCAGGCCACGTGCCGCCACATCGGTTGCAATCAAAACCTGGTGTTTACCCGCCGAAAACTCTTGCAGTAAACGCTCTCGCTTATTCTGACGCACATCACCGGAAATTAATGCAGCTTTGACTGCATTTGCACGCAGGAAAGCATCAATCTTTTCAGCATTATGTTTGGTATTAACAAACACAATGGCACGATAAGGCTCCAGCTGCCGAATCAGCCCCACCAATAGCGGAATCTTTTCCTGATTTGCCGGGAAATAAACGTGTTCAACAATATTGTCAGCGCTCACGGACTCGGTTTCGACCTTGATCGATACCGGATTGTTCATATGCTCATAGCCAAGCTCCAGCACTTTTTGTGACAGCGTGGCAGAGAACAGCATATTCAGACGTTCCGTCGGCTTAGGTAACTTGCGCAGCAGATAGCGCACATCCTGAATAAAACCCATGTCAAACATGCGATCGGCTTCATCCAACACCATTGCCTGTGCATGCCTGAGCGTAAAAACTTTCTGCTTCCAGTAATCAATCACCCGCCCCGGCGTACCGATCAGCAGGTCAACCGGCTGCTCAAACTGGCGGCGTTGTTTTTCATAAGCCGCTCCCCCATAAACCAAAATGCTGCGTAAGCCGGTATGCTTACCTAATTCTTCTGCATCACGGGCAATCTGAATCGCCAGTTCGCGGGTTGGAGCAAGGATAAGACAGCGTACAGAACCGGGCTGAGGGTCTTCAACGGGTTGTTGCAGCAGACGCTGAAATACCGCTACCAGAAAGGCACCGGTCTTACCGGTTCCGGTCTGTGCCTGTCCGGTCACATCCTGACCATTCAGCGCCAGTGGCAGAGTCTCTGCCTGAATACGGGAGCATTGCTCAAAGCCGGCCTCTTTTAACGAAGCCAGTAATCGGTCGTCCAGACCGAATGAATCAAAACGTGTTTCACTAAGATACTGATTTTCCATCGGCGCAGCATATCACAGATCGTTAGTGGACAGCAGAATATGAGGAGCAGGCAGGATAAAGCGGGGGAAATCTGCCACCAGCGCGGGCGGCAGATTTAAAGATAAAGTGGATAAAACGTTTATTTCTGTTTAGCGCCAGCCTCATACCACTGAGCCAACAACGCACGTTCTTCCTCGGTAATTTTAGTTAAATTACCAATTGGCATCGCTTTACTGATTACCGTTTGCTGATAGATTTGTGCAGCCTGTTTTGCAATGTCAGCATCAGATTCCAGCACTACACCTTTTGGCGGTGCGCTGAATCCGGCCTGTGTGGGTTCAGCTGCATGACAGCTGGCACAACGCATCCGGACAACATGCGTTACCGCAGTAAATACATCTGCAGCAGATGCCTCAGGTGCACCGGACTTCGCACCGGCTCCGGGAGGTTTCAGGGCAATAATCACACCCAGCAGCAATACTCCGGCAATCCACAACGGTTTTTTCGACGGCTCACCAAAATGACGCTGTACAAAATAAACACGGATCAAAGCGCCCGCCAGCGAAATCGCAATCAATACCAGCCAGTTATAGGTGCTGCCAAAAGTTGTCGCGTAGTGATTGCTGATCATGGTGAACAGAACCGGCAGCGTGAAATAGGTGTTATGCACTGAACGCTGCTTGGCTTTAAGCCCCGGCTCAGCATCAGGTTTACGCCCGGCTTTCACCGCTTCGACCATCGCCCGCTGGCCCGGCATAATGACGAAGAAAACATTCGCCACCATAATCGTGCCCAGCATTGCACCGAAATGAATAAAGGCACCACGTCCGCTAAACAGGTGACATAATAACCAGGCGGCTACCACAACGTAGACAAAGATAGCCGCACTGAGTTTTTTCTCATCCTTGCCTAATGCCGACTTACACAGCTGATCATAAACCAGCCAGCCCAGGCCAAGGAAAGCAGCGCCAAGTAAAATCGCAGTGAATTTACTCAGCTCTGCCACTTCCGTATCAATCAGATAAATTTCCGCGCTATACCAGTAAATCAGGATCAGCATGAACATCCCGGATAACCAGGTGGTATAGGCCTCCCACTTAAACCAATGCAGTGTATCAGGCAAAGCTGGTGGTGAAACTGTGTATTTCTGAGCATGGTAAAAACCGCCACCATGCACCGACCATACTTCACCACCAACACCTTTCTCGGCATCTTCCTTTTTTCCGGGTGGCTGGAGATGATTATCCAGCCACACAAAATAGAAGGAGGCGCCAATCCAGGCAATACCGGTAATCATGTGTACCCAACGACCCAACAGGTTGAGCCATTCAACGATATAGGCTTCCATTCAGCAATTAATCCTGTTTAGTCCAGCTCTTCAGGCAGGATCAGATTCAGAATAATAGCCAGTGCCGCTGAAGGCAGTAAGCCACTGGTCAACAGAATCTGAGCAGTTTTTGGTAAATGCTGTAACGCTTCCGGTTCAACCTGAAGTCCCAGGCCTACTGACAGTGCAACAGCGAAAATCACCATGTTACGGCGATTCCAGTTAACATCAGCCAGCATACGGACACCTGCTGATGCAACCATACCGAACATAATAATTACGCCACCGCCCAATACAGTAATTGGAATAGTCTGAATAGCTGCGCCAACTTTTGGCACCAGACCACAAACCACCAGGAACAAGGCACCAATGGTAACAACATGACGGCTCATAACGCCGGTCATCGAGATCAAACCAACATTCTGGCTGAAAGAAGTGTTCGGCAGACCACCGAAGAAACCGGCAATTGCAGTACCCAAACCATCAGCATAAGTTGCACCTGAAACTTCGCGATCTGTTGCTTCGCGTCCGGCACCACCCTTAGTAATACCCGAAACATCACCAACGGTTTCAATCGCAGAAATAATAGACATTAAACAGAAACCGATAATTGCGGCGCCGCTGATACTAAAACCGAACTTAAACGGCTCAGGCTGTAAGAACCAGCCCGCTTTGGCGATATTGCCAAAATTCACCATACCCAGTGCCATTGCTACCAGGTAACCGGCAATAATGCCGACAAAAACAGCGGAGACCGACAAAATGCCGCGCATGAAGAATTTAACCAGCATGGTCACAACAATAACAACCAGCGCCACACTCCAGTTCAGCAAACTACCAAAGTTTTCCGTACCTTTCGCCGGAACACCGCCCGCTGCATACTGAATCCCGACTTTAATCAGCGCCAGACCAATCATTAATACGATCAGGCCAGTTACCAACGGTGGCAATGCAAAGCGGATGCGACCAATAAAGGTACCAAGCAGCATATGGAAGACACCGCCCACAATGACACCACCCATCAGACCAGCAAAGGCCTCAACACCACCACCGGCGACCAAAGGAATCATTACCGGCAGAAAAGCAAAGCTGGTACCCTGTACAATAGGAAGTTTCGCGCCAACCGGCCCCATACCAATGGTCTGTATTAAGGTAGCGATACCTGCAAACAACATCGACATCTGAATCATGTACAACATGCTTGGAAAGTCCGGCGAGTTCGAACCGAATCCAAAGCCTGCTGCACCTGCGACAATAATCGCCGGGGTAACATTACTGATAAACATTGCCAATACATGCTGAATTCCCAACGGGATTGCTTTATGTATCGGGGGTAAATAATTCGGATCACGTAACTGTTCCGGTGTTCCAATACTGGACATTTTTGACTCCTCCATAATAATCAAAACATTGTGAAAACGGCCCGAACGCTTAATTTCACAACACTGATCTGCCATTAAAAGCTGACTGACTGGACAGCTTTTCGTAGCATAAAACAATTTTCTTTAAAATGCTGCTATTTACTGTTGCATTTAGGATACATTAGTCATTTTTCGGGAAATAAGCCAATGCAATTCAAACTGATTCAACAACAAACTCTCTATCAGGGTTTTTTCAGGTTAAAGCGCTACACGCTGCAACATGAATTGTTCGGTGGAGGCTGGTCCGGTCAGTTTACCCGCGAAATACTGGATCGCGGCAAAGCTGTTGCAGTGCTGCTACATGATCCGGAAAATGATAAATTACTGTTGATTGAGCAGTTCCGCCCCGGTGCAATCGACGACCCGCAGGGGGCATGGATGCTGGAAATAGTTGCAGGCATTGTCGAAAGCGGTGAAGATGATGCCGATGTCGCCCGGCGAGAGTCCATGGAAGAAGCCGGTTGTGTTGTATCAGAGGTTGAACCGGTACTGGAGTACTATCCCAGCTCTGGTGGATGCAATGAAACCATTAGCCTCTACTATGCAGCAGTTGATTTATCTAACACTCAGCCCGGCATTCATGGCCTGGACAGTGAAAATGAAGATATTCGCACTCACATTATTTCTCTGGATACCGCCCTTGAATGGCTGGAGCGCGGCAGGATAAAATCATCCATGACGGTTATTGCTTTGCAATGGCTGGCACTGAAACAACTGCGGAAAACAATCACCTGATGTGTTGTATTCATGCTGGATTAGTCTGGCATATAATATAACGACCTAATTACCCTAATAAAAATAACGCTCCAAATGAACGCTAGCATGGACCAAAACCTTCTGGACTTTAACTTTAAGGATATCGTTGAGGCGGCGAAAGATGTCATTATTGTCACCAAAGCCTTTCCTCTGGATCACCCCGGCCCTGAAATTGTTTACGTCAACGAAGCTTTTACCAGACTGACAGGTTACACAGCCGAACAGGCCATTGGTAAAACACCCCGTATGTTACAGGCAGAGGAAACCAGCCTGGAAGCCAGGAGAGCGATTCGACTCGCATTGGAAAGTCGAACACCGGTTAGAATCCCCATAAAAAATTACACAAAAAACGGGAATGAATACTGGCTGGATCTCAGCATTCTGCCGCTGAGAAATTCGCAAAATGAACTTACGCATTTTGTAGCAATAGAACGGGAAATTACTGAACAAAAAAAGCTGGAGCTGGAACTGCAGAAGTTATCCACGACCGATCCGCTAACCGGCTTATTAAATCGCCGTTCCTTCGAAGAAAAATTAAAGCGGTTTTATCAGCGTTTCCGCAAAGAGGAAATGACTTACAGCGCTATTGCACTGGATCTTGACCACTTTAAATCTATCAATGATCAATATGGCCATCAGGCCGGTGATATTGTCCTGAAGAAAATCGGGCATTTGTGCAGCCAGTTTTTTTATCGTGATGATCTCGTTGCACGCACCGGTGGCGAAGAATTTGTGATCATACTCAAAAATCAGGATCTGAAATCGGCGATGAACCGGGCAGAACTGTTACGACGGGAAATTGCAACTATCCGTATCCCTCTGCCTCAAACAGAACTCAGCTTTACCGCCAGCCTGGGTGTGGCGGAAGTACACTCCGATGACAAAACCCGGCATGATATAATTAATCATGCAGATAAGGCTTTATATCAGGCAAAAGAAAGCGGACGTAACCGCGTTTGCCATTTTAGCGCTGAAACAGCGGGCATAGACAGTTAACCAGTTGGTGGGCATCACCTCACATACCAGCTAACCGGCAAAATACTGCCAGACAGGGCCAACTAACGATGCACCTAATCGTTTACTTCGCTGTGCCGACCAGCCACACTCCGGATCAGGCCGCGACAAATTATCCTTGAATGGCATTTCCAGTGTCAGTGCAGGAATACCAAAACGGTTCCCCACCCAGTAGCTGGCCAGCGTTAGCATTTCCGGCCCGAATCTGTCCGGTGCATAACCATACTCCAGCTGAAAATCAGGATTCACTGCCATCAGACGCTGTTTAAAGCGGGCTTCATGCGCCAGAATTTCCTCAGCCACCGGCGCACCAAGCTGACCGGCAATAAAGTTATATGGAATGGCTTCATCACCATGGATATCCAGAAATAAATCACAGCCCTGCTGTTCCATCATTTTCTGAATATAAAAGACCTCAGGGCTGCTTTCTGCTTCAGCAATTCCCCATGCCCGGTTCAGATTGACACCTGCGGCATTGGTGCGCAGATTCCCCAGAAAGCTTCCATCCGGGTTCATATTTGGCACGATATGAAAAACCACTTCTCCTCGTAGTCTCTCAGCCAGCGCATCATCAGTATCCAGTAAACGCTCCAGCAAACCT
>JBMZDK010000096.1:0-13518 GCA_049614265.1 Thiolinea sp. | reverse complement strand
CTTTTCCAGTGCTCCAGCATCGTTCTGATACATTCACATTCGCCTGTAACGGGTTGCGTTCATACACTCTGATAAGGACTGCACAGATTCTGTAACGGGTACGTTCTGGTTATCCGCATTCGGTTTTTTAGCGCCCCAGCCGAAACTATTAAACGGATTAGTCAGCGTGTCATTTTTTATAAATGGCCTGCTAATGATAAAACGGCTGAAAGCCTTACCCAGAAACGAAAACAGGCCACTGAAAAGTGACCTGTCATATATAATTGGTCGGGGCGAGAGGATTCGAACCTCCGACCCCCACAACCCCATTGTGGTGCGCTACCAGGCTGCGCTACGCCCCGACCGAAGAGAGCTGCAAGGTTACCCCATGCACTCACTGAACTCAATAGACGATATCAACAAAACTACAGCAAGCAGAAAACGCTCACTCTTCCCGCAGGAGATGCAGGGTTTTTTCCAGATCAGACACTAACTGCTGTAAAGCCTGATCATCTAATACGGAGCCGGACTGAACCGCCCCTTCTGTTACCACCCCGCCACCCATAATTTTCTGGCGGGCACCGCTAATCGTGTAGCCCTGCTCATAAAGCAAGCCACGAATCTGACGAATCAAAATCACATCTTCACGTTGATAATAGCGACGGTTGCCCCGTCGCTTCATCGGCTTTAAAGAAGGAAATTCTTGTTCCCAATAGCGTAATACATGCGACTTAACACAACACAACTCACTCACTTCACCAATGGTAAAATAGCGTTTTGAAGGTATCGCAGGCAGTTCGCTGTTAGGAATCGGGGTTTCCTGCATAAATCTCCACTCGTTGCTTTAATTTCTGCCCCGGTCGAAACGTCACGACACGCCGTGCCTCAACCGGTATTTCTTCCCCTGTTTTTGGATTACGGCCCGGGCGTTGTGTTTTATCACGCAACATAAAATTACCAAAACCCGATAATTTCACATTTTGTCCTTTGCCCAGTGATCCCCTGATTTCCTCGAAGAACATTTCGACCAGATCCTTGGCCTCACGCTTATTCAAGCCCAGCTCTTCATAAAGATGTTCGACCATGTCCGCTTTGGTCAAAGTCACCATATTCATTTTCTCCTTCATCGTAAAGTTGCGCCAGTCTCTTCCTTCAGGGAAGCGACCACTTTCTCCACGACCTGATTGACTTCACTGTCTTCAAGGGTGCGTGAAAAATCCTGTAAAATCAAGCTCAATGCCACACTTTTCTGATGTGCTTCCACACCTTTACCCGTGTAAACATCGAATACATTCCAGCGTACCAACTGTGCGGGCGCAACGTCCGCAATCACCTTATCCAGGGTACTTGCCAACACACTTTGGTCAACTAATAACGCCAGATCACGCCGGATACCGGGGAATTTAGCGACTGCCTGATACTCCGGTAATTTTTTATCATTTAATGCCGCCATATCCAGTTCAAACAGGTAAACTGCCTGACCCAGCCCCAAGCTGGCTTCAATACGGGGATGCAGTGCACCAACCCAGCCAATGGCTTCCTCACCACAACAGATTTCTGCACTTTGCCCGGGATGAAGTGCCGGATGAGTCGCAGGCCGGAAAGTAAATGCATTCGCAGATGCCTGCTCAAGTATAGCTTCCACGTCACCTTTCACATCGTAAAAATCCACTTTACGATCAGCAGCACCCCATTGCTCAGGTAATACCGCCCCGGTAATTACTCCAGCAATACGCTTAGTCTGCACAATATTGCCGTTCTGGCGGTCAAATGCAGGCCCGACTTCAAACAGGCGCACCCGGTTTTGCTGCCGGTTCAGGTTATGCTTCACCGCCGGTAAAAGCCCTGTCCATAATGTCGTACGCATCCGGCTCAAATCGGAAGAAATCGGATTCGCCAACCGGATATCAGTAGCCTGCTCATTCAGCAACACCTCAAGCTCCGGATCAACAAAACTATAGGTAACAGCTTCCTGATAGCCTGCCTCAATCAAGGGTCGCCGCAGCATGTCTAAACGATTCTGAGTCTCCAGCGGTAATGTCACCACCGGCGGTAAAGGCCTTAATACTTCAGGAATGGAATCGTAGCCACGCACCCGGGCCAACTCTTCAACCAGGTCTTCTTCAATACTCAGATCAAAACGACTCAACGGTGCCTGTACTGACCAGCCATCATCTGTAGCACTCACTTCACAACCAAGGCGCTCCAGGATTTCAACCACGTCGGCATCATCCATACTCACACCCAGAATGCGGCCAATACGTTCACGGCGCAATGTAATAGCCGTACGCTCAAACAAGGCATCATCTGCGCAGCAGTCAGTCACCGGCCCGGCTTCACCACCGCAAATCTCAATGATCAGTGCCGTCGCCCGTTCCAGCGCAGGTCTTGTCAGGTCAGTGGCCACACCCCGTTCAAAACGGTAGGACGCATCGGTTTGCATACCATACTTACGTGCCTGCCCTGCCATCTTTTGTGGACGGAAATGGGCACTTTCAAGGAAGATATTCTGCGTATCATCGTTTACTGCTGTGCTGTTCCCGCCCATGATACCCGCGAAACCCACTGCCTTTTTATCATCCGCAATGACCACAGCGTCGGCCTGTAAGGTTAAAGTCTGGCCATCAAGCAATTCCAGCTGTTCACCTGCCTCAGCGTAACGGGCCTGTATACCGCCGTCTAAGGTATCGAGGTCATAGGCATGGATCGGCTTACCTATTTCCAACATAACGTAGTTAGTAACATCCACTGCTGCTGACAACGACCGTAAGCCATGGCGGCGCAGTTTTTCCTGCATCCACAAAGGCGTTTCCGCCTTCGCATTCACATTACGAATCACCCGCCCGACAAAATGCGGACACACATCAGCTGCAGGCAACGTGATTTCCAGCGCCTCATCATGCTTAACGTCTTGTGCCGGAATTTCCGGTACATTGACAGCAGTGCCGGTCAGCACCCCGACCTCACGCGCAACGCCAGCCACACCGAGGCAGTCGCCGCGATTTGGTGTAATACTGAGTTCCAGCACCTGATCATCCAGCTGTAGATAATCACGCACAGCTGTACCGACCGGTGCATCAGCAGGCAATTCCAGTAAGCCATCCGATTTATCCGCCATGCCCAGCTCTGAAGCAGAACACAGCATCCCAAAGGACTCCACACCCCGCAGCTTGCCCTTTTTAATCTTCAGTGGCTTGCCTTCCGGCATGGGTAATTGCGCGCCAATTCTGGCTAAAGGTGCTTTCAGGCCAACACGTGCATTCGGCGCACCACAGACAATCTGCAATAACTCCTCGCCACCCGCATTAACGCGACATACCCGCAATTTGTCCGCATCAGGATGTGAATCAACCTCAACCAACTCACCGAC
Organism: Thiolinea sp.; assembly: GCA_049614265.1. Classification (GTDB taxonomy): domain Bacteria; phylum Pseudomonadota; class Gammaproteobacteria; order Thiotrichales; family Thiotrichaceae; genus Thiolinea. The sequence continues at coordinate 10,169 of JBMZDK010000096.1, read as the reverse complement.
CACAATATCGGTAAAGGCTGTAGCAACCGGATCAAGTGATTCAACTTCACAGCCCGAGACAGTCAACACCTCACCAATTGCCGCAAAATCCTGCTCCGGATTTACCCACTCACGTAACCATTGTTCGCTGATATACATAAATTTGGTCTCCGCTTAATGGAATTGCTTGAGGAAGCGTGAATCATTATCGAACAGCACACGCAAATCATTAATCTTATAACGCAGCATTGCCAGACGCTCGACACCAAAACCAAAGGCAAAACCGGTGTATTTCTCGCTATCAATACCAACATGGCCTAATACATTTGGATGCACCATGCCACACCCCATCACTTCCAGCCAGCCGGTGTGAGAGCAGACGCGGCAGCCTTCACCACCACAATGCACACAGGTAATATCAGTTTCTGCTGACGGCTCAGTAAACGGGAAAAAACTGGTGCGGAAACGGGTATCAAGCTCATCCACTTCAAAAAATGCCTTGAAGAACGCTGCCAGAATACCTTTCAAATCTGCAAAGGTGACATCCGTATCCACCATCAGGCCTTCAACCTGATGAAACATTGGGCTATGGGTGATATCGGAATCACAGCGATAGACCCGCCCCGGCGCAATAATGCGAATCGGCGGCTCGTTGTTTTCCATATGCCGGATTTGTACCGAAGAGGTATGTGTGCGTAAGACCAGATTATCATCGTTCAGGCCTTCGGGGTGCATATAAAACGTATCATGCATCGCCCGCGCCGGATGGTGTTCCGGAATATTAAGTGCCGTAAAGTTATGGAAATCATCTTCGATTTCCGGCCCTTCCGCCATCGCAAAACCCAGCTGCGCAAAAATTTCTTCAATGCGCTGAATCGTCATGGTGATTGGGTGCAGGCCACCGGTATCCATTTTGCGGCCCGGCAAGGTAACATCAACGGCCTCAGCCTGTAAGCGCTGATTCAGGGCTGCAGCCTGCAGATCTTCTTTACGCGCCTCAATGTCCGCAATCAGGGTCTGTTTAGCCCGGTTAATCTCCTGCCCGGCAGCTTTGCGCTCCTCGGGTGGCAGTTTACCTAATTGCTTAAGCTGCCCGGTTACCAGTCCGGTTTTCCCAAGGTACTGAACCCGCACCTGGTCTAACCCGGCCAGATCATCGGCTCCGGCGATTTGCGCGCGGGCGTTTTCCATCAATTCCGGCAAATTTTGCACGATGCTATTCCTTCTTCCTCATCGACACCAACAAAACATGAGGCTATGAGTACGCCTACCAAAGTTATCAGGGACTTTCCCTTATTCCTAATGTGATACTGGGTTGTGTGACTGAAAACGTTGATTATGCTGCTTAGAATCAAAAGTACTTTTCAATAAATAAAAAGCGGGTATAGGCAAAAACCTATCCCCGCTTAAATCACTTCCGGCAAACCTTAAAGGCTCACCATTACCGCTTATGCCAGGGCAGCTTTTGCTTTTTCAGCAAGCTGTCCAAAAGCAGCAATATCATGCACAGCCAAATCAGCCAGAATCTTGCGATCAACCGCAATATCTGCCTTCTTCAGACCATTCATGAAACGGCTATATGACATATCGAACTGACGTGCCGCTGCATTGATACGTGCAATCCACAGAGCGCGGAACTGACGTTTCCTTTGACGACGGTCACGATACGCATATTGACCGGCTTTAATGACTGCCTGGTGTGCAACGCGATAGACACGACTGCGCGCGCCATAATAACCTTTAGCTTTCTTCAGTACTTTCTTGTGACGGGCGTGTGCCTGTACACCACGTTTAACTCTTGCCATCTTCTATTCCTCTCCTTAAGCGTACGGCAGCATGCGCTGAACCATAGCGGAATCAGACTTGTGCACACGGTCTTCACCAACACGTAACTGACGCTTACGTTTAGTGCTTTTCTTAGTGAGGATATGACGCAGATGGGACTGCTTACGTTTGAACGTACCATTAGCCGTCTTGCGGAAGCGCTTGGCGGCTCCGCGGTTGGTTTTCATCTTAGGCATCTTTCTAACTCCTTACATGAAGTATTAACAAAAACTCACCCTGCAAGAGTGCCTTGCCTTAACAGGGTGGATGCAGTGCTACTCAGCCAGCAAACTGCTGTCTGAACAACACTAAGCGACACAAAAAATCTGTGGACGCTTATTTCTTTTTCGGGGCCATCACCATAACCATCTGGCGGCCTTCCAGCTTAGGAAACTGCTCAACGTTTGCCAGTTCAGCCAACTCGGCTTCAACCCGTTTCAGCAATTCCATACCCAATTCCCGGTGAGCCATCTCCCGCCCACGAAAACGTACGGTAATTTTGGTTTTATCACCATTCTCAAGAAAAGTGGTTAACTTTCTGAGCTTGATTTTATAATCACCTTCATCAGTTCCGGGCCGGAATTTAATTTCCTTAACCTGAACCTGCTTTTGCTTTTTACGCGCTTCAGATGCCTTTTTGCTTTCATCGAAACGGAACTTACCGTAATCCATGATCCGGCAAACCGGGGGTTTACCGTTAGGCACAATCTCTACTAATTCGAGACCTAATTCTTCAGCTTCGCGTAGTGCGTCGCGGGTATCAACTACACCTTTGTTTTCACCATCCGCATCAATTAACCGGATTTTTGGCACCCGGATGTCTTCATTTATACGGGTTTCTTTTTCAAGAGCGATGAGTTTATTCCTCCAAACATTGAGGCAATTCCGTTAAAGTCTTCACTTTCCGCTTAATTACCTGAAGAGCCACGGCTCGCAATTTCACTGGTTAGTTTCTGCTGAATATCAGCAAGGGCAATGGATCCCAGATCTTCACCAGAACGCGTGCGCACGGCCACTGATTCCGTTTCTACTTCACGATCCCCAACCACCAACAGGTAGGGAACACGTTGCATAGTATGTTCACGAATTTTAAAGCCAATCTTTTCATTTCTCAAGTCTGCAACCGCACGAATACCTGCTCCACGCAGCTGTTTTTCCACTGATTTCACATAATCAGCCTGTTTATCGGTGATATTCATCACCACAGCCTGCACCGGTGACAGCCAAAGCGGGAACTTCCCTTCAAAATGTTCAATCAGTATACCGACAAATCTTTCCAGTGAACCGAACAATGCACGGTGCAGCATAACAGGGCGTTCGCGCGAATTATCTTCCGCCACATAGGAAATATCAAAACGCTCCGGCAGGTTCATATCCACCTGTAAAGTGCCACACTGCCAGTCACGTCCAATGGCATCACGCAACACAAACTCCAGTTTCGGGCCATAAAACGCGCCCTCACCCGGAAACAGAATATAATCCAGGCCCAGCTTATCCAGTGAGCTGGCCAATGCATCTTCCAGCTTGTCCCAGATTTCATCAGTACCAATGCGGTTTTCCGGGCGCGTAGACAGTTTGATGACCACATCATCAAAACCAAATTCGCGATAAATGTCTAATACCAGCTCAACAACAGTCGCACACTCATCCGCCATCTGCGCTTCTGTACAGAAAATATGCGCATCATCCTGTGTAAAATGACGCACCCGCATCAGACCATGCAAAGCACCAGATGGCTCGTAGCGATGCACCTTGCCGAACTCAGCCATGCGTAAGGGCAAATCGCGGTAACTTTTCAGGCCCTGAGCAAACATCAGCACCCCGCCCGGACAGTTCATCGGTTTGAGCGCAAACACACGCTCATCCTCAGTCTGGGTAGTAAACATATTTTCGCGGTAGTTAAACCAATGACCGGAAGTTTCCCATAACGAGCGATCCATCACGTCCGGCGTATTGATCTCAACATAATCCGCCTGTTCCTGACGATCACGCATGTAATTGATCAACTGCTGGAACAGCGTCCAGCCTTTTGGATGCCAGAATACTGAACCCGGCGCATCTTCATGGAAATGGAACAGGTCGAGCTGACGCCCCAGTTTACGGTGGTCACGCTTTTCCGCTTCAGCCAACAGATGCAGGTATTTTTTCAGCTCTTTCTTATTTGGCCAGGCAGTACCATAAATCCGCTGCAGCATTTCATTATTTGAATCGCCACGCCAGTAAGCACCCGCCACCTTCATCAGCTTATAACCATCACCCAGTTTGCCTGTCGAAGGCAGGTGAGGCCCGCGACAAACATCAAACCAGTCGCCCTGACGATAAATCGTCACTTCTTCGTCTTCAGGGATAATGTCTTCGATAATCTGAACTTTGTACTCTTCACCAATACCGGCAAACAGCTTAATTGCTTCAGCACGATCCCAGACTTCACGCTCAATCGGCAAATCGCGTTTCACGATTTCCTTCATGCGCTTTTCAATGTCTTCCAGATCAGCATCGCTAAACGGTGTTTCACGCGCAAAATCGTAATAAAAGCCGTTTTCAATTGCCGGCCCGATGGTAACCTGTGTTCCCGGGTATAATTCCTGTACCGCCTGCGCCATAACATGTGCAGCATCGTGACGGATTAATTCAAGCGCTTCTTCAGATTTGCTGGTAATAATACTCAGCGTCGCATCATTTTCGATGACAAAACCGGCATCCACCATCTGATCATCGACTTTACCAGCCAGCGTCGCTTTCGCCAGACCAGCACCAATATCAGCCGCAACATCATAAACAGAAACAGGGTTATCGAAAGCACGCTGGCTTCCGTCGGGAAGAGTAATGACAGGCATTATTTTATCTCCAGTGGTGATCTATACGCAGGATCACATGATTATTCATTCGTCGTCAGCCCGCTTGTTTTTATGTATGCAAAATGACGGCATAAACAAAGCAGGCCATAAAAGAGCGCAGCATACCCACCGGCCTGCTTCACTGCAAGCGAATATATGGCAAAGCAACGATTTAACGGCGCTTACAGCACAAGCGGTCAGTTTTCGCTGAGCTGTGACGTGATGACCGGATCACTCTCCAGCGTCCGGTGTACCGGGCAACGATCTGCAATCTGTAAAATTCGCTGCCGCTGCGCTTCCGTTAAATCCCCTTTCAGGGTAATCGTACGCGTAATCCGTTCAACTTTACCGCTCCGTTCTTCACCACATTCGGCACAGTCTTCCGCATGCACCCGGTCATGACTGAGGCGAACATCGACATCTTCCAAAGGAAGTTTTTTATGATTCGCATACATCCGGATAGTCATCGAAGTACACGCTCCAAGCGACATTAACAGTAAATCATACGGCGTCGGCCCTTTATTACTGCCACCGACAGACAAAGGCTCATCCGCCAGCCATTGATGACTATTGGCATATAAACCGCGCAGGAATTTTTTATCCAGCTCAGTGACGACCACATCATTATTGTCTATTGCCGGTACATTATCAGCGGTTCCTGACTCAGCTTCCTGTGGCAAATAACGTGCTGCCCAGGCGGTCAGAGTGCTGGCCACATATTCCGCATCTTCACTTTTAGTCAGCAGGTGATCAGCCTGATCCAGCGAAATAAAACTCTTTGGGTGCTTCGCCGCCTGATAAATTCTGGCAGCCTCATCAATCGACACAATAGTGTCCATTGGCGCATGAAACACCAGCAAAGCACGCTTTAAACGCCCGATATGTTCAGCCGACGCGTGCGTATTCAGGTCGTCCAACAACTGTTTTTTAATATTGAACCTGCGATAGCCAATACCCACTTCAGCCTCACCATTTGCCTCAATCTCATCCAGAGAACACTGAAATAAATGTTGCACATGATCTGCTGTAGCCGGAGAACCAATCGTCGCAATAGCGCGCACCGACGGCAGCTGAGCGGTCGCGCTTAATACTGCCGCGCCTCCTAAACTGTGCCCGATTAACAAAGAGGGCGCACGATAATCCTGCTCCAGCTTTTCTGCTGCAGCCAGCAAATCCTGAACATTGGAGGAGAAATTGGTATTGGCAAAATCACCGTCACTATTACCCAGTCCGGTAAAATCAAAGCGCAGGACAGCAATACCCGATTTTGCCAATGCCCGGCTAATACGGGAAGCAGCGGCAACATCTTTGCCACAGGTAAAGCAGTGAGCAAACAGCGCATAGTGTTTTACAGGAATATGACTTTCCGGTGTTTCCAGCAGACCTGCTAACTGCTGCCCTTCGGAGTTTGGAAATTCGACTTTAATGCGCGGCATGCTATTGCTCCCGTTACTGGTATTGGCATGGAAAAATGATTTTATATTCTTACGTCGCTAAGGATTTGACAGACGCATTTTACCACAGCACAACACCGATACCGCTTTGTTACAAACTGTTACAGTTCTGCGACCTCTGTTACAGGCAGACCCTGCACAATAGCTCCCATGTCGTAAGGCAGTATTGATTAACAAACAACGAAAGCTTGTCACACTTAAAAACGACCAAAGCTTTCTTAACAGGAGTATGTAATGAAAAAGGTCACTAAGATTATCATCGGTTCAGTCACAGCCATCGCAGTCGCTATCGGTGTTTCCGGTTTTGCTATGGCCAAGCATCATGGCGATATGGGCGGTTATATGATGTACAAGCTGGAAAAGAAACTGGATCTGAATGAGTCGCAGATGACAAACCTGAAAGCGATTAAAGAATACGTGCAGGCCAAACGCAAAGAACATCATGCACAAATGGATTACAAAACAGAAATCAAAGCAATGTTAACGCAGCCATCACTGGATCAGGCTAAAATCATTGGCATGATGGAAGACAAAATGCAGCAGATGCGCAGCAACGCACCGGAAATGGTGAGCAAAGTAGCAGCATTTACCGACAGTTTGACACCGGAGCAGCGTGCTGAGTTAGTTGAGATGATGGATAAGCGTGGTTTCGGCAAACATCGTCGTCATGGACATGGTGAGTAACCTGATCATAGGGAACAGGCGCCAATAGACCGGCTGCCAGCTTTCATGGCAAGGACGCCATAATACACAAAAGGGTCGCAACAACTGCTCCCAAAGCAAGCCTCTGCTCAGCTCTCATGCTGAGCAGATCCTGTTAAAAAACTGTCAGCCTCTGTCATCATAAACTGACCCATTTTCAGCAATCAGACTCGCCAATCTTAAAGCAAGGTCTAACAAACCACCCGGAATCCCAGCATGAACTTCCAAATGAAATACATTCTATGGCTCATCTTATCCATACCCGCCATCGGCCTCACGTCAGGCTATTTATCAGGCAACATCCTGGCCGGTGAACTACTGCACCCTACCGGTGAGTTTTCAGCCCGCTTCATGATTATTGCGATGTTAGCGACACCAATATTAATCCTATGCAGACGCAATGGTTGGTCACCCAAGCTCCCGCAATGGCTGGTTCGCCACCGCCGTGCCTTTGGTGTAGCGGCATTCGCTTATGCTTTATTGCATACTATTTTTTACCTTATCGATATCGGTGCTTTGTCAGAGATCATTGCTGAATTGAAATTAACCGGCATCTGGACTGGCTGGCTCGCATTTATTATTTTTATTCCGCTGGCGATTACCTCCAATAACAAATCACAGCGCTTATTAAAAACCGCCTGGAAGAAACTACAACGTTGGGTTTATCCGGCAGCAGTGCTGACCCTGTTACACTGGATTTTTGTCCACAATAACGTTGGCCCGGCATTGGTACACTTTATTCCGTTGGCTGCGCTTGAGCTTTACCGGATCTATTGTCACTATAATCCTCAGCCCAAAGCCATTCAGTCATAGGAATACCTTAAACCATATGCACACCATCCTGCTCATCGACGACGACGACCAACTGGCAGAACCCTTACAGGAATACTTCGCCCGTTACGATTTGAACCTGCTCAACGAAACACACCCGCAACAGGGGATAGAACGCTTGCAGCAGGGTGGGATTGACCTGGCAATTCTGGATGTGATGCTACCGGATATGGATGGTTTTGAAGTCTGTCGTCAAATCCGCCGTGATGAACAGCTTAGTAGCCTGCCGGTTCTGATGCTAACCGCGAGGGGCGATGTCATGGATCGTGTTATTGGTTTGGAACTTGGTGCTGATGATTATCTCGCCAAACCTTTCGAGCCACGGGAATTAGTGGCTCGAATCCATAATATTCTGCGCCGTAGCCAGACAAGCCCTATCGCCGCAGAAAAAGCTGATGATGAATTACTGACATTTTTACAGCTGAACATTGATTGTAAACGCCGTAAAGTCACACTGAATGAGCAGGCTGTCGAATTGACAAATAGCGAATACGAATTACTACTCATGTTTGCTAATGAACCCGACAAGGCCTTTAGCCGCGATGATATTTTAAATGCTCTGCGCGGTATTAATGCCGACCTATATACCCGCTCAGTTGATATTCTGGTCAGCCGCTTGCGCCAGAAACTAAAACCACTGAACTGTATCCAGACCGTTTGGGGCAGCGGCTACCGTTTTCTGGCGGCTGAGGCATGACATGAAAATATTACAGAAAATCCGTCACTCCCTGTCGCTGCGCCTGCTGCTGATGTTCGCCATTGCCGGGATCGTTATCGCCTTTCTGTTTCAGGGCATGCTGGGTTTTGCCATTGGCCGCCATGTAAAACACCAGGTCGCCCCTCATCTGCAGCAATATATTGAGTACGTTTATCAGGACATTGGCTCGCCGCCCAATAATGAGCGTGCTCAGCAGCTGGCGGAACGTCTACCGATAGAGATTCTGATTAAATCGCAAGATAATACGGTATGGCAAAGCGGTGACATTCCGGACTGGATTCAAAATAACGCGCCGGATCATCACCACCATTTCAACACGCATGATGGGCAGGAAATCAGCTACGACTTTGAGCGCAAAGGTGTCATTTTACGTTATCAGAAAGACGACCATAACATCCTCATCTGGGCTAAGGGCTGGCAGCGCCCGGATCATCGTAAAGGCGGTTTCTTATTTGGCGTTGCCTTCCTGCTGGCAGCTTTAGGCCTGTTGTATTACTTCATCCGCAGGCTATTCCGCCCGATCCAAACGATTCAACAGGGCGTGCAAACCATTGGCTCCGGCGAACTCTCACACCGTATCACCCCGGCACGCAAGGATGAACTCGGCGAACTGGCAACCAGCATAAATGAAATGGCAGAAGACATTGAACAAATGCTGGAGAGCAAACGCGAATTATTACTGGCCATCAGCCATGAATTGCGCAGCCCGCTCACCCGCGCCAAAGTATCACTCGCCTTACTGGATGAGTCAAAAGCACAGGCGAGTATCACACGTGATTTGAAAGAAATGGAGGCGATGATTAGTGAACTGCTGGAAGCTGAACGTCTGAAAGGACGGCATGGCACACTGAACCTGGGCACCCACCACCTGAATGACATTGTCAGTGGTGTGATCAGTGAACACTTCCCTGAAACAAACCTGCAGTTAAACCTGGCTGATAACCTGCCCAGCCAGCAACTGGATAACACCCGCATCCGTCTGGTGGTGCGCAACTTATTAGACAATGCGCTGAAACATCAACCTAATGAGGCCCAGGCAGTCATTCTAACAACCACATTTCAGGGTCAGAAAATTCACCTCAGCATACAAGACCATGGCAGCGGCATAGCACCGGAACACCTGGCCCATCTCACCGAACCGTTTTACCGTGCTGATGCCTCACGGCAGCGCAAGACCGGTGGATTTGGACTGGGGCTGTATCTAGTGAAGCTGATTGTGGATGCGCATAAGGGTGAATTGAAGATTAGCAGTGAGGTGGGTAGAGGGACATTGGCTGAGGTGGTATTGCCGGTTGACGTCTAAAACTATCTGCCTGAAGATGTATGCCAATATGTGTTCACGTAACTAATTATGCTATGCGACCGGCAGGTTGCATTCATGTCAGGGACGCCGTAAATACGTCCATGTAGGCTTCTGCACAGCATCCATGCTGAGCAGACCCTGCCACAAATGCAACCTACCTCTGACACAGCATGTTTCATACGTAAAATCTACATTCTATTCTACCCCCTACTCAGGGCATATTGGAGTAACTCATGACTGCCGTCTACATCGACTACCTCAACCGCTTCGACATCGAAGAATGCGCCCTAACAGATGATGAGATTCTCACTGCGATTGAAAGCAGCCTCGCCATGCAGGGCCGGGATGAAACTTCTATCGAGCCACGCATGCATATCCACCCCCGCGCTGGAGTTGAAGGCCATTTCAATGTATTACGTGGCTGGATTGGTGGTGAAATAGATTCGGCGGGTACTAAGGTTGTCGGTGATTTCGTCGATAATTACCGCTCCGGGCGACCTTCTGAATATGGTCTGCTTACC
>JBMZDK010000095.1:0-13549 GCA_049614265.1 Thiolinea sp. | reverse complement strand
AGCGCCGAAACCATTAAACCAAAACCCAGCGGCCCATCTGAATATGACCTTGAACTGGAAAACCGCCTGCGGCATTGCATTGTGCAGCTACAGGAATTGTTTGGCAGCCGTATTGAGCGTGTGCTGGGTAGTGGCGGTGGGTTGCTGGTAATTCTGGATCAGGTCACTACCCGGGATGACTGGCAGCTGGAGGAACACAACCTGGGTGTACCAGTTGCACTGCTTGATCCGCGCACATTACGCAGCCTGCAGAAACTGGGGGATAACTCGCCGCTGAAAGAAGCGAGTCCGTTATATGATGTGGCGGAGGAACCTGCTGAACCTCAAATCTCACGGCTGCAACAGCTGGCACAGGAGAAACTACAGGCTGCGGAAGTACTGATGGAACAGGGTATTTTCAGTGTGACGCTGAATATGTTAGTGAATGCGCTTTTACAAGCTGCTGCGGCTAAAGCTGAACTGGCCCATGCTCCTGCTGAAAATGAGGCCGCAATCTGGTTATACGGCGAAGCCATACCGAACGGCTGGCTTGATCAGGAACAAGCCGGACTGATTAGTCAGGCACTTGCCCTCGCTCAGGCACCAGATGTCCCGTTGGCAATGCTGGAGGGATTACTCAATGATACACGGCAATTTATCAATGGATGAGATAAAAAAGACCATTTATCCCGCAACCAAACACACTGGACTCAAAAGAAAACACCAGGTGAAAGTAAAATACGGCTAATGAGCCCGTCCCTTCTCAGAGTGAAAGGGACAAGCTCTCAGTTCAACGCACTTTCATCAAAGACTTATTTGTTCACAACTTTGCGTGCCCAGTTATTGGCAATCACCCGCGCTGCATCACGTCCGCCAAGGCCAAAAGCAATCGCCAGTGCAATGGCTACCGCACCGATAGTGAAGCCAAATGCCATATTCACAATATTATCAGCCAGCCCCATTGCTCTCAGCCCCATTGCCAAAACCAAACCCAGAATAGCAATACGGGCAATACTGGCCACACCTGCCCCGGTCAGCGTCAATAATTTGTTATAGGCAATGGTACTTAACACATAGCCAATCACCAGAATGACACTACCCACTAAAATACCACCGCCAAACTCCAGCACTCTGGCAAATATATTGGAAATCACCTCAATACCCAGCGTATTCACAGCTGCTGTCGTTGCGGTCAGCATAGAGAAAAACATAATAGCTCCACCGATCAAACGGGTTGGAGTAAATGAAGGTGAAAACAAACCATGCACCCCTAAACGCTCCGGCATGCTATTTACACCCATGCCTTCCATGATCCCGGTAAGGATATGCACCATAAAACGTGCGGCAAACCAGGCCACCAGCAAAATGACACCAGCACCAATAATATTTGGCACAGCAGCCCAGAGCTTGTTGATCAAATCAGATGCAGGAACAGTAATCGAAGGGATATTTAAAACACCCAGAGCCGCCACAATAATTGGCAATAGGATGGCAGCAAAAATAAAAGTACTACCGAACTTAGACACCCGGATATCGTCTTTTCCGGTTTTGAGCATGATCTGGCGATCCACGCCACGCAACCCTACTCCTGCCAGCTCAGAGACAATTTTAGCAATAATCCATCCGGCATAAGCAATAACACCGGCTCCGATAATATTCGGAATCACACCAACAAACTTATTCACCATATCTTTGAGTGGATCCAGTACACCGGTAAGACCAAAGTGCTGTAATACTGCCATGAGAACAAAAATTGTCAGCAAGGCTTTCAATAACGCAGTCAATGGGCCGGTAAGATTCGAACGTTCAAGAAAACCCACTTTTCCCAGCATGCGCCGCACAAGCCCGGCAAGCAGCTTTACGACAAACAGCCCGACAACCAGAATCAGTAAACCAATCAGGGCATGCCCCAGTTTCCCGCTTGCGATTGGCCCGAGAAAATCTGTGATAGGGGAAAGTATACTTTCCATGGTGTGTACTCCTTAATTATCCTGAGATAAACAATCGTTTATATTCAAGCAGCGCGGCAAAAGTTCTCAGATACTCAATCCCATGAGACAACCCATCAGGAAGCAAAAACGCCTGAAAACTTTTTCACACGTACTTGGCAACAGCTCCGAGAAAGATCATTCAATTAAAACCAGCTCAATGCGGCGGTTTGCATTACGGCCTTCATCGGTGTCATTTGATGCCAATGGCTCCAGTTGGCCAACGCCCTCAATTTTTATTCTGGATCGGTCAATACCCAATCCAATCAATTGTTTTTTCATATTACTGCTACGGGTAAGAGACAATAAGGAATTAGCATTCAAACCACCTACGTTATCGGTGTGCCCCCGGATTAGAATTTTAATATCCTTATAGGTATTCAACAGAGCAGCAACAGCCTTAATCTGCTCCTGAGAACCATCGCTCAAACGGGCGGAACCTGATTCGAAACGAATGGCATCAAACTGCATGGGCGTATTCAATGTGCGCCTGATCATGGCCGTCTTTACTGCCCCTGCAAAACCAGTATCCGGCACCACAACTTCGGCACCATCAGGCAGGTTAAATGCTAAACGCTTCGTCGGTTTTTGCGTGACCAACGGTTGTGTTATTGTTTCCGGTTTAACTACAGCCTGCTTAATAGCAGCTGCTGCCAGCTCCCGCTCTGCTTTATTACGGGCCATTTCTTCCGCCAACTGATTTTTCACTGCTTCCAGCTGACGCATTGCTTCCTGTGCTTTTAAACGCTCGGTTTCAAGCTGTTCACGCATACTTTTAGCTTCTGCCTGGCGCTCCTCCTCCAGTTTTTCCTGTTCAGCAGCTGCTGCTAATAACTGCACTTTGTCCGCCTGTTCACGCTCCGCTGCTTTAGCTTGCTGCTGTTGTGCTGCCGCCAATTGACGTTCTGTAGCCACAATACGCTTTTCTGCATCAGCAACAGCTGTCTCAACCGGCTTCCCACCTGTATTTTTCATAGCAACCGGAGTCACTGCAGCCATTCGGTGCACCGGCGCAGGATCGACAGCTGCCGGTATAGAAGCCAGTCTTTCGCCAGCACCCGAATCCGGCCATAAATTCAAACCGTGGTTAAACAGGAAATACAGCAATCCAAAAAACAAAATAACCAAACCGCTAATGAAATACTCAAGCGGCGTGGTATCGTCCTGATAATCTGACATGTGTTTCATCCAAATTTATTAGCGCAAGCCAGGCAACACTGGAAGGTTGTGATTATTGAAACCGGGGTTACTGAGGTAGGTAGCGCTCAGGCAACTAAGCGTTTGATTAAAATGAATTTAACCGACAGAGGGTCAGATTTAAGAAAGGAACGGTAGTTCAGCGTTTAACGCGTCACTTCACGCAGGTACTGAATCAGTGCTTTACGTTTTTCAGCACTCGGCATCTTTTGTAACGGCATTTTCGACCCTGGCACAACGATATGCGGGCCATCAGCAAACAATGCATCAATGGTTTCTTCATCCCATACCAGATCGGACTGCAACAAGCTATCGGAGTAAGAGTAGCCTGGCAGTGTACCGGCTTTACGGCCAAATACCTGATACAGTGATGGTCCAGCCCGGTTAGCATCACCCGGCTTCAGGGTATGGCAAACACTGCATTTACGCGCAAACTGCACTTCGCCAAGGCTTTTGCCTGCCGTCACCTGAAAACGACGAATTTTCTGAGTATCTGGCAGCTCATTTTCATCCATAGATACCGGCCAGATTTTCACATCATCATCCAGCGAGCCATAAAACAGTGACTCACCATCAGCGGCAAAAGCCATTGCCCACACCGGCCCGGGAATACCTTTAGTTTCTCCGACCATTGACCAGTCTTGCATATTCCACACTCTGATCTCACCATTGACACTACCCGTTGCCAGCAACTTATGCTCGTTGGAAACAGTAAGACCTAATACAGGCTTTTCATGTGGTGTCAGTATTTTGCTGATTTTATGCGCTTGGGTGTCGAATACCTGAACGTGGCCATTGGCACTACCAAAGACAATATGCCGATGATCCGGTAACCAGCGCATAACATTAATTGGCCAGCCATGGTTGTGCAGCACATCTATCAACTGACCAGAATCCGTACTCCATATTCTGATTCGACCGTCATATCCGCCGGAGTAAACAACACGATTATCCGCAGCAATCAATGCCGAGCTTACCGTTTCCTTGTGTACCTTCAGCACATGGCGAGTAGTCAGAGCGGGCAAATCCCAGATTCTTACCGAGCCATCCCATCCCGCAGTGACTGCCAGCGACTCATCAGTGCTGATGCTGATAGCAACAGTTTTACCCTCATGGCTGTCCACTGAAGTCCGCAACAGCTTTTCTGATGCCGTATCCCACAGGTATAATTTACCGCCATCTCCGGCAGACAGAGCACGAGCCGAAGCAGGAAACCAGCTGACAACACTCACCGCCCCTTCATGTGCAATAAAACGTTGCTTCATTTGAGCGGGTTCCAGAGCCAAATCCCACAACATCACAGCATAATCCAGACTCCCTGACAGCAGGGATCGACCGTCCGGACTGACAGCCAGCGTATTTACCGGGCCACCATGACCTGACAACGTTTTAGTAACGGGCTGGGAAGCAAATAATGAAGGAGACTGAAAACAACAGAACAGACAAAGGAAGAAAAAACTTCGGAAGATGGGGTGAAACAAGCAGGTCTTCGACATAACCTCCCCATTTATAGGCTAAATCAACAAAAAAGCCAAGTTTTGCAGAAACATCCTTTTTTCCTCCAACTTCTTCAGGTACAGTTTAGTTTCCTTTTCTCTTGAATGAACCTTAAAACCTTTAAGTGTTCTTACGCCGTCTCAGTACTTCATTAGCTTGGACGGCGTTTCTTGAGCACTCCAAAAAAACATTTCGCGGGAAAACAGATCGCAATCCCGCACAACTATTAGAACCAGTGCTAAATCATGCCTACTTCGGCGACAACTGATCTTTCATTGCAAACACTTCACTAATCGGCTCCGGGAAGCCAACGCCGCCGCCATTCACAAAACGGTGCGCCCCAAGGTCACTGTTAACGATCAGAATTTGCTTGCCACTACCTAATGCTGACTGACCACTGGGTTTTGCAGGTTTGAGGTAGATATAATTTGAAGCATTCAGTTTCTCGGTGATTGCTTCAAACTGATCCCGTGTGATCATTCCGGCTTTCTCACTCAAAACGGTATTGTAGCCGTCTTTAATCTCCATTTTTGTATTCAGGTCACTGTCCACTTTCAATGATTTATCACGACGCATCTTCGCTGAAACCGGCGGACTGCCATTGATAAATGTCACTGACTGAATATCTCGTTTGGGTATTTTGTTTTCCGTAACATTATCGCCTGTCATTGTTGTGGCACAGGATGACATCAATAAGGCAACCAAGGTGAATGCGGGGATTAATCGCATACTCTTTCCCTCCAATTAAATTGACCAACAAGTAAGCCACACAGCAAGCCCGCTCGATTACTCTGACCTACTAACGCAGGGAGCAAAGCAATAAATTCATTGCCAACTTGTCTATGAGCACTTTGTATAGAGTGAGTTTATCGGTATAAATTCCGGTGAATATGGTTATATTTTACACAGAACGGCAGTATAATTTTCTATTCCGTCCTTAAGCAAGCAAAAAGCAAGACAGCAGGATATTAGCACTAATTCAATACATTAAGCAGTATGGTCAATATTTTCAGCAGGAAAAATCTGCTCCTGCCCCAATTCAGATACCCAGGAAAGCTAAAAACTACACATAGGTGCTTAACACACTGATCACCTGTCCGGCACGCGTTTCACGCAATAACTGCAAGCCCATCGCCACCAGATCCGGGGCCAGCTCCTCCTCATACTCCAGATAGAGTTTGCCCCCCGGTTTAAGCAATTTCTGCTGTATAATCTGCTCCAGCACCTGGTCAATAAAGCCCTGGCGAAAAGGTGGATCAAGAAAAATTACATCGAACGGTTCCGGCCCGGTGCCCAGGAAAACCAAACCATCCGTATTCAGCAGCGTAAGACCCTTAGCCCTCAAAGTATTCGCATTCGCCTGTAACTGAGCATATGCAGCGGGATGCTTTTCAACCATCACCACCTCAACTGCTTCACGGGATAGAGCTTCAAAACCAAGTGCCCCACTGCCAGCAAACAAATCCAGACAACGCGCACCAGCCACATCCATTTGCAGCCAGTTGAACAAAGTTTCCCGCACCCTATCCGGTGTCGGCCGTAAACCCGACACCGAAGCCACTGGTAAACGCCGGCTTCGCCACTGGCCGCCAATAATGCGTAGTTGACCGGGCTTCCCTGCTTTAATTCCGGTGCTATTCACTGGCCGGGGCATTGACCGGCTTTGCTTTTTCTTCGCCATCGTCGATTTTGACCGCTACTTTTTCTTTATCTGCAGGCATCGTTTCCCCACCAACAACTACCGTCAACATAGTTTCCGGATCTAAACGGCGCTTGAAGGCATCAATAACCTGCTCACTGGTCAACGCTTCAACCTTTGCAGTAAAAGTATCAAGGTAATCCAGCGGCAAATCATAAAAGCCAATCATTGACAAATAACTGACAATATCGGCATTACTCGCCGTGCGTAACGGAAAACCACCAGTAATATCCTTTTGTGCAGCACCCAATTCGTTACCGCTTGGCCCCTCATCACGAAACGCCTGTAAAGTGTCACTAACCACTTTTAGCGCCTCGCCCGTTTGGCTCAGTTTTGTTTGCAAGCCAATTTGAAATGGCCCGAACTGATCCATAGGGGCAAAATAACTGTAAACGCTATAGCTCAGGCCCCGTTCAGTGCGGATTTCTTTCGTCAGGCGCGAATTAAAACCACCACCACCAAGAATATGGTTGCCGAGATACAAACTAAAGTAATCCGGATCACCGCGTTTATTACCGGGCTGCCCCATTGTTATATGCGCCTGCTCGGAAGGGTATGGAATGTGAACTGTTTTTGCTTCGGTCAATGGCTTCACCTCAGGCAACTCCGCAGCCTTCTCACCTTCCTGTAACACTGCAGCAATCTGCTCAGCCAATTTTTCGGCCTGCTCCCGTTCAACAGAGCCCACAATCGCCAGTACACCATTACGCGCAACAAAGTATTGCTGGTAAAAAGCCCTCAGATCAGCAGTGGTCATCGCGTTAATTGATGCCTCTGTACCATTCTCCGGTGAAGCATAAGGATGATCGCCATACAGCGCCTCCATGAATGCCTTGCTGCCTAAAGCACCTGGTGATTGCTTCTCAGCCTGCAACCCGACCAACATCAATTTTTGGGCATTTTTGAATTCTTTTTCCGGAAAATCCGGCTTGCCCAACACTTTCAACCAGGTATTAAGCGCCGCTTTCATTTCATCTTCCAGCGTCAGTGTGCGCAAAGTTACCCACGCCATATCCCGCGCTGAACCGGCACCATAAATAGCCCCCACTGAATCAAAGCTTTCCGCCAGCTGGTCAGCACTCATACCTTCGGCACCATCATTCAGCGAGCTACTGGTCAGCAATGCCAGTCCGGCTTTATCACCATCACGTGACCCGCCTGCGGCAAAGGTCAAACGCAAATCCAGCATGGGTAGCTGCGGTGCTGCGACATAATATACGCGCAGGCCGTTTTCTGTTGTCCAATGCTCAATCTTCGGCCCGGCCTGGGCTGTCTGGAAAGCCATAAGCAATAAGGCTGGTACGACAATACGTAATACATCAGTAAACATTTTCATGATCAACCCCCTATTGCACCGCACGACTTGTTGTAGCACCGGATTCAATCGCCTGTGGCACTAACTCACCAATAGTCATACGATCCTCAACAAAGTATTTTTTTGCTACCTGCTGAATCTGTTCCGGTGTAATGGCCAAAATACGCTCTACATACTCATCCATCAGCTTATACCCTAACCCTACCGTTTCCAGTGAACCCAACAGATTTGCCTGCTGTTGTATATCGTCCAGCTCAAACACTTCACCGGCAATCACCTGAGCTTTCACCCGCGCTAATTCTTTCTTTGTCACCGGCTCTGTTTTCAAGCGCTCCAATTGCTGCTGTAAAGCATCTTTCACCACCTGGATATCCACATCTTTTGCCGGCACACCAATCACGGTAAACATATTTGGTAAACGCCCGTAGCTATCTGACCAGGCTGCAGCTGCCGCTGCGATTTCCTTTCCTCTGATCATTTCGCGGGTCATACGTGAACTACTGCCACCGTCCAGCACACTGCTCAGCACTTCCAGCGCATAAGGTTCCCACTCTGCTTCCGTACCCAAAACATCAACCAGCGCCGGAGTTTTATACCCCATCATCACATAGGGTACTTCCGCCGGTGCTTTCACCTTAACGTGACGAGGCCCTGATTGCCTGGTTTCATTCCGGGGCTTTGGCAGCACAATTTCGCCCGGCTCAATATCACCATAATACTTTTTTGCCATAGCATGGATTTCATCAGGATCCACATCACCCACTACCACCAACGTCGCATTATTCGGCACATACCAACGGTCATACCAGGTACGGAGATCGGCAACGGTCATATTATTGAGATCAGTCATCCAGCCAACCACCGGATTACCGTAAGGGTTATTCAGGAAGGCCGTCGCCATGAACTGTTCACGCGTTAGTGAATTTGGCCGGTCTTCCGTCCGCAGTCGGCGCTCTTCCTTTACGACTTCGAGTTCTTTTTTGAATTCAGCCGGTGGCAACGTCAGTCCACGCATGCGATCTGACTCCAGCTCCATCGCCACATGTATCCGGTCACTGGCTAATACCTGATAATATGCTGTGGCATCAGGACTGGTGAAAGCGTTATCCTGAGCGCCATTCTCACCAATAATGCGGTTAAACTCTCCGGTCGGATAAGTCTCAGTGCCTTTAAACATCATATGCTCCAGCACATGCGACACTCCCGTAATCCCGGAATGTTCATAGCTGGAACCCACCTTATACCAGAGCTGAACCACCGCAATGGGCGCCCGGTTATCCTGTTTCACTAAGACACGAAGACCATTACTCAACTCATACTCATGAACTTCTGCTTTTTGTGTCTCTGTTGTTTCTGCAAAACTCTGGCCATTCCAGATTAATCCGGCAACCAGAATCACGCTGCCCCACGCTGACAAGGCCCGTTTCCTGTTACGAATTCGGCCTGCAAATGATAGTATTCCCGACATTATTGATATTCATACCCGATAGACATAAGAATTAATCAGGATCATTGTACGATGTTTGGATTCGGAAAGAAAAAAAAGCAGGAAGCTGAAGCATTACCATCTGGTAATGATAGCGCCGTTTCATCCGGACAGGATGCTGCCTCAGAAACACTAAACACGCAGGAAATTCCCGCCGAGCCACCTAAAAAAGAGGGGCTATTTTCCCGCCTGAAAAAAGGCCTCGCAAAAACCGGGGGCGCAATTACCGAGGGCATGGAAACCCTCGTAATGGGCAAAAAGAAAATCGATGATGAGGTGCTGGAAGAACTGGAAACGCGCTTATTGATGGCTGACCTCGGCATGGAAGCAACGCAAAATATTATGAATGACCTGACGCAACGGGTTGATCGCGCTGAATTACATGATATGGATGCACTCATGGCAGCGATGCAGGATAAAATGCTGGAAATTCTGCAGCCGGTTACGAAACCGCTGGAAATTAATCCGGCTAATGAACCAACGGTTATCCTGATGGTCGGTATAAACGGCGCGGGAAAAACCACCACCATCGGCAAGCTGGCGAAGAAATTCCAGAGCCAGGGTAAGTCAGTCATGCTGGCAGCAGGCGATACCTTCCGTGCAGCTGCTGTTGAGCAGCTCACTATCTGGGGTGAACGCAATGAAATCCCGGTTATTGCCCAGGGAACAGGTGCTGATTCCGCCTCAGTTATCTATGATGCACTACAATCAGCCAGGGCCAGAGGAGTTGACATCCTGCTGGCAGACACTGCCGGACGACTACACACCCAAACCAACCTGATGGACGAGCTGAAAAAAGTTAAGCGCGTCATGCAAAAACTGGAAGCAACAGCCCCTCATGAAGTCATGCTGATTGTGGACGCCAGCATCGGGCAAAATGCATTAGTACAGGCAGAACAGTTCAATGCAGCACTTGGAGTTAGTGGTATTACGGTCACCAAGCTAGACGGCACAGCAAAAGGTGGTATTGTATTCGCCATCGCCGAACAACTGAAAATTCCGGTGCGCTTTATTGGTGTGGGTGAAAGCATTGATGATTTACAGGAATTCAATGCCACTGAATTTACCCGCGCCCTGCTCTCAGATAAAGCAAACTGACCGGGGGTGAATTCCCCGACCAACGAAACTGAACTGAATAATGATTGAATTCAAAGAGGTCTGTAAACGCTACGCCACCGGGCAACTGGCACTTTATAACGTTAACCTGACCATGCGTGCCGGTGAAATGATCTTTATTACCGGCCATTCCGGTGCGGGCAAAAGCACCTTATTAAAGCTGATTGCATTGCTGGAACGCCCTAGTAAAGGCGAAGTGCTGGTGGGAGGGAAACCGCTCAGCAAACTCAGCCGCAGCCAGATCCCGCAATACCGCCGCCGTATCGGTTTTATTTTCCAGGATCCTCACCTGCTGCATGACCGCTCTGTCTTTGATAACGTCGCTATCCCACTGCTCATTTCCGGTATGGGTGGTACCGAAATAAAACGCCGGGTTCATGCGGCACTGGATAAAGTAGGCCTCAGCCATAAAGAGAAAAGCTTTCCATTAATGCTGTCTGCTGGTGAGCGTCAACGAGTCGGTATCGCCCGGGCATTTGTTAACCGTCCTACGGTCATACTTGCCGACGAGCCAACCGGTAATCTTGACCCCGAACTGGCGCAGGACATTATGTACACTTTTTCACAGTTTAATGACCTCGGCGCGACAGTATTAATTGCCAGCCATGACCATGCGCTGGTGGAACGGATGCAAAAACGCACCATCATGCTACGGAAAGTGGAGTAAGAGTGATGGCGACCAACCGCAAGAAAAAACTCAGAACCAAATCACGCCGACAGGTCAAACGCAGCAGTCCGATCACCGGCTGGCTGCATCAGCAGAAAAATGCAATTCAATTCAGCCTGAAACGGCTATGGTTTAATCCGGTGTCAACCTGGATCACACTGGCAGCTATTGCTATAGCGTTGTCATTGCCCACCTGTCTCAGCGTATTATTAACCAATATGCAGACGCTGACCGATGACAAACGTGAAGTTCCGACTATCACCTTGTTTATGAAACAGCATATCTCGGAACAGCAAACTAAGGATCGCGCCGAACTGTTATCGGAGCTACCGGAAGTAGCTGGCGTACAGGTTGTCACACGGGAACAGGCCATCGACAATTTCAAGAAAATCACCGGTTTTGCTGAAACCCTGGAAGCCCTGCCGGAAAACCCATTGCCGCATGTTTTGATCCTGACACCGCGACTTAATATGCTGGGTAACCTGGAAAGCGATCTTGATGAGTTCTCAGATAAACTCAATGCCTATCCTGAAGTGGACAATATCCAGGTCGATATTGAATGGATTCAGCGCCTCAGAGCCATTCTCAATATTGCTGACCGCATTGTTCTGGTCGTTGCCGTCTTGCTCGGCCTAACAGTTCTGCTGGTCATCGGCAACACTATCCGCCTTGACATCGAAAACCGTAAAGAAGAAATCACTGTCACCCGCCTGATTGGTGCTACTAATGGCTATATCCGCCGACCATTTATCTATGGTGGTTTCTGGCTCGGAATATTCGGGGGATTCATAAGTCTTGTTATTGTGCACTTTGCGCTCCTGTTTCTCATCGCACCGGTCAATGACCTGGCACGGGAATACGGGAGCAACTTCACATTAACCGGTATCGGCGTAACGATGACCATGCAGATTATTGTGATCAGTGCTTTACTGGGAATTGTGGGTGCCTGGCTGGCGGTGGGAAGGTATCTTTGGAAGAACGACGGGATTGAAGCCTGATTTACCTGTCATGTTGCTTTATTTGCACCCACACGACACAAACGAAATAAATATGTGTGCAAAAGCTTTCAAGTATTTTTGAGGTTTTACGAATTTGAAAACTTTTGTCCACTGCTTACCCAAAAGGAAATGATTGATGTCTAACTACAAACTAACTTATTTCGACATTGATGGCGGACGCGCTGAAGCCACCCGCATTGCTTTACACGCGGCTGGCATCGACTTCGAGGACAATCGCCTGTCGTTTCCTGAATTCGGGCAACAGCAGTTTGATATGCGTTTTCATGCTGTTCCGGTGATGGAAATTGACGGTGCTCAGGTCACGCAGTCCAACGCGTTGAATCGCTATATCGGCAAAATGGCTGGTTTATACCCTACTGATGATCTACAGGCTTTGTACTGTGATGAAGTCATGGATGCAGTGGAGGATCTTACTCATCATATGACTGCCACTTTTGGGCTGGAAGGCGAGGAGATGAAACTGGCACGCGAGGCTTTTGTTAGCGGCTGGCTAACGGTTTACCTGAAAGGACTGAGTGAGTTACTGCAACGCGGTGGTGGTGAATACTTCGCTGGTGGTCAGCTGACGATTGCTGACCTGAAAGTATTTGTACAAACCCAGGCACTTGAGGCTGGGTTTCTTGATCATGTGCCAACGGATATTGTGCAGCAGGTGGCTCCGGCTTTGCATGAGCATGCACAACGGGTTACAGCCGAGCCAAACGTGGTGGCTTATTACGCATCAAAATCGTGACTCGCCACAATCCCCACCTCTTCCCTTATAAGGGAAGAGGTGGAAATGAGAAACTAACTTGCCGACAACCCTGACATCCCCAGCGTATTCCACCCACAATCCACATAAGTAATCTCAGCCGTCATCCCCGACGCCAAATCAGAACATAAAAATGCCGCCACATTACCCACTTCATCAATCGTCACATTACGACGCAGCGGTGCATTCTCTTCAAAATGATCCAGCATCTTGCGGAAACCGCCAATCCCAGATGCCGCCAGCGTACGAATCGGCCCGGCAGAAATAGCATTCACTCGTGTACCTTCCGGCCCAAGGTCGGACGCCATAAAACGTACCGCCGCCTCAAGGCTCGCCTTCGCCATTCCCATGACGTTGTAATTAGGAATCGCCGCCACTGCGCCCAAATAGCTCAGCGCTAGTAAAGAACCGTTACGTCCTTCCATCAGCGGTTTAGCATAACGCGCCATCGCCAGGAAGCTATAGGCACTAATATCATGCGCCATTTGTGAACCGGCTTTAGTCGTATTATCGACAATACTACCTTCCAGTTCCTCACGTGGCGCAAACGCAATCGCATGCACTACACCATCCAAACCATCCCAGCGTTCACCCAATTGAGCAAAAGTCTCCGCAATCTGCTCATCCGTCGCCACATCACAGGGCAATACAATATCGCTGCCAAATTCCGCTGCAAACTTTTCCACCCGGGGCTTCAGTTTGTCATTCTGGTAAGTAAAAGCCAGTTCAGCGCCTTCGCGGTGCATAGCTTTGGCGATACCGTAAGCGATGGAACGGTTGCTGGCGATTCCGGTGACCAGAATACGTTTACCGGCGAGAAAACCCATGGATGACT
>JBMZDK010000094.1:0-13684 GCA_049614265.1 Thiolinea sp. | reverse complement strand
TGCGATTGCCAAGGTAATGGACAATCTGCAAATCTGCGCCCCACGCGCGGCTCAACAGGCGCTTGCCCTGCAGATGGCACAACTACAACCCTGGATTATGAAGAACAACCAGACCATTGATAAACGCGCTGAGACTTTCCGGAACATCCTGGCACAATTCCCGCAATGGCAGATCAAATCCATTGGTGGTTATTTTGCCTATGTCCAACATCCCTACCCTGATATGAACTCAGCGAATGTCGTCAAAATAATGGCCAGCCAATATGGAGTGCTTCCCCTGCCGGGCGGTTTTTTTGGCAGCAATCAGGAACAGCACCTGCGGTTTGCCTTTGCCAATGCAGACGAGGCAACCCTGCACCTCTTGCTGGATAGATTACAACGCATACAGATAAGTTAAAATCAGAGTCGTACACAAATCACATATCTCAGACACATTTAACAATCAGGCCTGACAAAGCTGACTGTCCTGCCCATAAACACTTACCAGATGCGTCTGTGATCTTTACACAGGATTTTCTGATGAACACTTTACTCCAAACACTGATTCCCTCAAAGCAAACAACATTAGCCTTAGCAGGCAGCACTGCTTGTGCTTTGGCGCTCAGCACATCAACGCATGCCGCCACACTGGAGGAAACCAATGACTTCAGTCAATTAGCCACCACCATGCAGGCAAATGGCAAACCCCTGGTGCTGGCGCTGGAAGCAGACTACTGCACTTACTGCGCACGCCTCAAAGCTGAACACCTGCAACCCATGGTTAATAGCGAGGATTACAGTAAACGGGTGGTTATCCGAACGCTTGAGTTTGATGGTGATCATGAGGTGAAAGACTTCGATGGCCAGACGATATCGGCCAGCGCTTTCAGCAGCCGGTATAAGGTGCGTATCACACCAACCCTGCTGTTTCTGAATGCCAAAGGAGAGGAAATTGCTGAGAGGATGCTAGGCTATAACACGCCGGAGCTTTATGGCGCGTACCTGGACAGGGCCATTGATACCGCCGTGGAAGAAATGGCGGAATGACCGGCTGATCAATACTGACCAGCCCTGGTCACACTTTATCAGGTTTATATGGCGGAATATAAAACCTAACGGCCTCTCACAAACCGGCGTACTTCAGCCAGATGACGACGACTCACTTCAAGCTGATCCTGAACTTTGTCTAAGGTAATCTGTGTACGGCCAATTTCTGACTTGGTCAAACCGGTAATGCGGCTTTTAGCAACCAGTGCATTACGGTGAATACGGATAAAACGGTCAGCAAGATCGCTTTCCAGCGATTTCAGTGATTCCTCGATAATCACTTCGCCGCCGTTATGACGAACGGTGACATACTTCTGGTCAGCCTGAAAATAAACCACTTCCTCAATCGGGATCAGTTCCAGGTTACCACGCATACGTGCGCAAATGTGTTTACGGGAAGAACGCTGCCCATCGCGCTGTTCCAGCATTTCAAGACGCTGTACACGGTTTAAAGAGCGGGCTTGTTCCAGACTTTGTAATAGTTGTTCTTGTCTTATTGGTTTCATGAGATACCCTGTTGCTTTTGTTGAAAACGCTTCTAAAGCATATTCACCATACGCTGTGGTAAATATGACGGCAGGTGGATTATCCATAGTGGATAGATTCCTGGCAGATTCCAGCCCGTCCATACCAGGCATAGAAATATCCATCAGCACAATTTCAGGCTGGTGGCGTTCTACCATCGTAATGGCCTCAACCCCGTTTTCGGCTTCGGCACAAACTTCGTAGTCAGCACAGCGATCAATCAATCCTTTGATACGTTCGCGGGCGAATTCTTCGTCGTCGACAACCAGAATTTTAATAGACATAGTTCTTATTTACTCCTTGGGGATGGAAAAGGAGACGCGATACTGCTGTGGCATTTTTTGTATTTGCAGATTCGCTCGGCCTCCATATGCAAGTTGAAGTCGATTTTTCATATTTTCCTGGGCAATATGATTCCCTTTCTGATGCGTACTGATCCCTTCCGGCGGCAGGGGATTGGTGACAGATACCGCCAGGTGGTCTCCCGCATCATACAAACTCACTGTCAGGGTACCGCCATCCTTGCGTGGTTGTATTCCATGATAGATGGCATTCTCAGCCAAAGGCTGCAAGATGAGCGGTAGTATCTCCATGTCAAAAGGCAGTGTATTTTTGTCAAAATCCCAAACCACCGTTAAGCGCCGCTTGCCGAGGCGCAAAGCCTCCATGCGTAAATAACGCATGGTTACATCCAGTTCTTCCTGCAAGGAAATCCGGGTGCGCCGATCCAATGTAGTGCGCATAATATCGGCCAGATCCAAAATTGCATTCTCCGCAGTATCCGGATCTTTATGCACTAAAAAAGCAACCGTATTTAAACTATTAAACAGAAAGTGCGGACGCATTCTTGATTGCAGCGCTTCGTACTTGGCATTTGAGTTAGCTTCTACTGAGGCTTCCCACTTACCCTGAATATAAAAATAGCGCAAAATAACCAGAGTGATGACTAAACTTATTAATAAATTGCGAAAAATAAATAAAATATCAAAACCACCTTCCGGATTAACCACCATCATTCCCATCCAAGAAGCGGTCATCGTGAACAGTAAAACGATGCTGGTCACCACAAAGGTTGCCACACTGGTATTTGGTGGCGAATAAAAGCGATTGAGCATGCAGATTGACAACACTGAAGCCAGTGCCACCCATAAAGTGAACAGCGAGTGCAGCCCCAGCTCAATAAAGAAGTGTGAGAAGTCTCTGGCCACAGTCAGGGCAAGTACCAATGCCAGCAACACTGCCACCGCCAACGTACGCAACAGCGCTCTTGGAATGCAAAGATTCGGCAGGTAGCCAAGTGTTTTGGTCATAGATGAAGACATTCTTTTTTTAGCTCTATATCCTGACGCTATGAACCGGAAGTTTCACAACGGCACGACTATATCCTTAGTTTGTTATTTTTATAATTTTGATCGTGTATAACGACCAAGCCTGTTTATAGTATAGTCAATCTGCTTACTTCTTGCTGAAGGACATTATCGATTTTTCCACAATGTGATAATGTTCCGCAACTTTTTTTGCCAAATTGATGATTAACCAGAAATAATGTCCGAAAAAAACACATTAAACTCAACGTCAAATACTACGACCAACCAATCCTGGGGAGGCCGTTTCAGCGAATCAACCGATGCATTTGTGGCAGAATTCACCGCTTCAATTAACTTTGATCAGCGTCTGTATAAACACGATATCCAAGGATCACGTGCCCATGCGCGAATGTTAGCCAAAGCTGGCATACTCCCAGCTGAAGATGTGGAAAAAATTATCGCCGGACTGGATGAAATTGAAACCGATATCGAATCCGGAAAGATTGAGTGGGATGTTGCGCTGGAAGACATCCATATGAACATCGAGGCCAGACTAACTGACCGGATTGGGATTGCCGGAAAGAAATTACACACTGGTCGCTCCCGTAATGACCAGATTGCCACCGACATACGTTTATGGTTACGTGAGCAGATTGATGGTATCAGCCGTGAGATTCGCCGCCTGCAAACAGCGCTGACTGATCTGGCGGAACGTGAAGCCCACACCATCCTGCCCGGTTTCACCCATTTACAGGTTGCGCAACCCATTACCTTCGGTCACCACATGCTGGCCTGGTTTGAGATGTTGCAGCGGGATTATGAACGTCTGCAGGACTGTCGCAAGCGGGTCAATGTCCTGCCACTGGGTGCCGCCGCATTAGCCGGTACCACCTACCCGATTGACCGTGAGTACTCTGCGGAGCTGCTGGAGTTTGACTATCCGGCACGCAACTCACTGGATGCCGTCAGCGACCGTGATTTTGCGATTGAATTTAATGCTGCAGCTTCATTAATTATGATGCATCTGTCGCGCTTTTCAGAAGAGCTGATTATCTGGACATCTGCTCAGTTTGACTTTGTACGCCTGCCGGATCGCTTCTGTACCGGCTCATCAATTATGCCGCAGAAGAAAAACCCCGATGTCCCTGAACTGGTACGCGGGAAAAGCGGTCGCGTTTATGGCAATATGCTTTCATTACTTACCTTAATGAAAAGCCAGCCACTGGCCTATAATAAGGACAATCAGGAAGACAAAGAACCACTGTTTGACAGTGTGGATACCTTATTAGGTAGCCTGCGTGCTTTTGCCGACATGATGCCGCATGTAAAGCCAAGGGCTGATAAAATGCGCCAGGCCGCTATGCAAGGCTTTGCTACGGCAACGGATCTGGCTGATTATCTGGTTGTCAAAGGCCTGCCCTTCCGTGATGCACATGAAGTCGTTGGCAGCGCTGTTGCACTCGGTGTTGAAAGCGGCCGTGACCTGAGCGAAATGTCACTGGCAGAATTGCAGCAATTCTCAGACATCATTGGTGAGGATGTGTTTGAGGTACTGACACTGGAAGGTTCGGTTGCTGCCCGCAATCACACCGGCGGAACCGCGCCGGAACAGGTGCTGAAGCAAGTCAGACAGGCGCGTGAACTGATTTCAAATTGACAGAAATGAACATTCATTCTACTCTGATCAACAACCTGACTATTTAGATTTTAAAACCCAAATGCGTAGCCATTTCATTTCAGACATAAGGCAAATGGCTACCGACATAATATAGCTGAGGAATGACAATGAAATGTAAAGCAGCAGTTGCCTGGGAGCCAAAAAAACCGCTCTCCATTGAAGAAGTTGAAGTCGCCGGGCCACGCGAAGGCGAAGTGTTATTAAAAGTTCACGCTACCGGTGTTTGTCATACTGACGCATTCACCTTGTCCGGTGATGATCCGGAAGGTGCTTTCCCCTGTATCCTTGGCCACGAAGGTGGTTGTGAAGTGGTTGAGTGCGGGCCTGGTGTTAAAGACCTGCAGCCCGGTGATCACGTCATCCCGCTTTATATTCCGGAATGTGGCACCTGTGAATACTGCAACAGCACGAAAAGCAATCTGTGTCAGTCTATCGCCGGAACCGTATGGACAGGCTATATGCCGGACGGCACCCGTCGTTTCTCACAAGGTGGCAAAGACATCTTCCATTACATGGGCTGCTCTACCTTCTCCGAGTACACTGTTGTTCCTGAAATTGCACTGGCAAAAATCAATAAAGCAGCACCACTGGACAAAGTCTGCCTGCTGGGTTGTGGCGTAACCACCGGTATTGGTGCTGTATTGAACACGGCAAAAGTCGAACCGGGCTCAACAGTTGCGGTCTTTGGCCTGGGCGGCATTGGCCTTTCAGTTATCCAGGGCGCTGTCATGGCAAAAGCCGGTCGTATTATTGCCATCGATATCAACCCGGATAAATTTGAGTTTGCCAAACAGCTTGGCGCTACTGACTTTGTTAATCCGAAAGAAATCAATGGTAATTTTGTTGAATACATGCAGGACACCTACAACGGTGGCCCGGATTACTCCTTCGAGTGTATCGGTAATGTTCACGTCATGCGTGATGCGCTGGAATGTACGCACATGGGCTGGGGTGTATCAACCGTTATCGGTGTTGCCGGAGCAGGTCAGGAAATCTCCACCCGTCCGTTTAACCTGGTAGTTGGTCGTCGCTGGCAAGGTACTGCATTCGGTGGTGTTAAAGGCCGTACTGAGCTGCCTGGCTATGTTGATCGTTACATGGATGGCACCATTGAGCTGGACAAAATGGTTACACACACCATGGGACTGGAAGACATCAATAAGGCATTTGATCTGATGCACTCCGGTGAAAGTATCCGTTCCGTGGTGATTTTCTAAGGCGGCTCAGAGTACAAACTTCATGAAACAAATTGAATCCATCAAAGAGTTTGGCGGTTGGTTAAACCGCTATACGCATGATTCATCCAGCTGCAACTGCGAAATGACATTTTCGGTTTACCTGCCACCACAGGCAGAAAACGAAAAGGTTCCGGCGGTTTACTGGCTATCTGGTCTGACCTGCACCGATGATAATGTCCGCACTAAAGCCGGTGCGCAGCGTTATGCAGCAGAAAACGGCGTTGCACTGATCATGCCGGACACCAGCCCGCGTGGTGACGATGTTCCGGATGAGCCGGAGCGTTACGACCTGGGTAAAGGTGCGGGCTTTTATGTCAACGCCACCCAGGCACCGTGGTCACAGCATTACCATATGTATGATTACGTAACGAAAGAGCTGCCGGAACTGGTTGAAGCAAACTTTCCGGTGCAACCCGGTGTGCGTTCTATTACCGGTCACTCTATGGGCGGACACGGCGCACTGATTTGCGCGCTGAAGAACCCCGGTATGTATGCATCCGTTTCTGCCTTTGCACCAATTTGCAATCCGGTTGCCTGTGGCTGGGGTGAAGGCTGCTTTGGTGCTTATCTGGGTGGCAATAAAGCCGACTGGGAAGCTTATGACGCGACCTGTTTGCTTAAGTCTGGTGCGGAAGCGTTACCGATGCTGATTGACCAGGGCTTAGGCGATGAGTTTCTGGCAGATCAGCTATACCCAGATCACCTGGAAGCAGCAGCGGCAGAACGTGGCATGGATGTTACCGTAAGGCGACATGATGATTATGATCATAGCTATCATTTCATCGGTACATTTATTGGCGAACATATTGCGTTTCATGCCAAAGCGATGCGTGGCTAAGCAAACAGGCTAATCAGCCCACACATCTACACTCCTCCCTTTTCTTCCCTCGTGAAGAAAAGGGATTAAAGCCGGTATTAAAACCAGTTTTTTCGCCATACCCTCCTCTTCCTGCCTCCACTGACACCTGACCAATCCGGTTATCACTGAACCGCTTACACTCCATTTCAACTCAGGGGCGCACTAAGACTGCACGTGCTTTTGTCACTTCATCACGAATCACACAGCCTTCAACATGGTCATTAATCAGCCCCATTGCCTGCATAAAAGCAAACATCGTGGTTGGCCCGACAAACTTCCAGCCACGTTTTTTCAGCTCTTTGGACAAAGCAATGGATTCAGGTGAAGTCGTTAAGGTTTGCGGTGCTCCTAATTGTTCCGGCTTCGGTTCATAACGCCAGAAAAAAGTAGCCAACGAACCTTCCTGTTGCACCATTTCCTGCGCACGGGCGGCATTATTGATTACTGATTCAATTTTTCCACGGTGCCGTACAATACCTGCATTCTGCAACAAACATTCAACATCTGTTTCAGTGAATTTCGCCACCTTATTAAAATCGAACTGTGCAAATGCGGCGCGGAAATTCTCACGCTTATCCAGAATCGTGCGCCAGCTCAGGCCAGACTGAAAGCTTTCCAGACAGACCTTTTCAAATAACCGCTGGTCATCAGTTACCGGAAAGCCCCATTCCCCGTCATGGTAAGGAAAAAATGCATCCACATCACCACACCAGCTACAACGTGGCCGCCCATCCGGGCCGTTAACAGTTTGAGTCATAGAATTCCTCCGGCTATTGCGAGTTAAGTTCAGAAATATTTTAGTAATCAGGTCATTACCGGCATCACTTTACGCCGGCGACTCCGCCATATTGATACACCATTACTCACCACGAGCGCGACCAGAACCAGCGCACCACCGACAAGGGTATAATGACCGGGAAACTCGTTAAGCATCCACCACACCCACAGCGGTGCAATCACCGCCTCCAGCAAAATCAACAGGCTGACATCTGCTGCTGGTAAATAACGCGGCCCGATAATCAGCAAGGCAGCCCCAACCGGCGCCACAAACAAACCCAGGATAGCTACCGGAATTATCGTTTCTGTTGTCAGCGCCAATGAGGCGGAAAAAGGAAGTGCAATCAAACCGGCAAACAGATTAGAAACCCCCATCGCCGGTATCATACTGATATGTTTATGGCGACGTGCAATGCTAAAGCTAATGGCCACCGCCAGCGCTGTTCCCAATGCCGCCAAGTCCCCCAGCAAGTTACCCTGCCCATCCGGCGTCAGACTGCCATAAGCGATAATACCAATACCGATCAGGGTGGAAATAATGGTTAACCAGGTACGTTTTGAAACAGGCTCCTTCAACACCAGCCAGGCAATCAAAGCCGCAAATATCGGCGAAATACTGACAATAAACAACGTATTCGCGACCAGAGTGGTTTTCACTGAATAGATAAAACAGAATGTACCCGCCGCCCAGACCAAAGCCATCAGCATACCTGAGCGTCCGACACTGCTAAGCTGGCGTAGGAAATCACCCCGGTAATAAAGCAACAACGCCAGCATCACGACAATGCCACTGAGAAAATTGCGCCAGAACATCGTTGCCCAGCTATCAACATTAAGCAAACGGATTAACAGACTATCCGGAGTGATAATTAACACGCCCGATATTGTAATCAACAAGCCCTTCAGGTAATCATTCATTAATGATGCTCGCTTTATTGTACAACTAAAATTTACGCACATCAGACCAGTTGACTGACGAACCATTCTTATAGAAAGACCCGTCACGGCGCAAGCATTAAAAACCGGATGATAACTGCACTCAACAATCAGATATTCATAGATAGCCATAGTGTTTCCTCAGCATTTTGACTAGGATATAAGCATCCCAGTTACAGGCCATCTGTCATGCGTGCTCTGCTGACCTTTCTCCCGTTATTTCCGGCAACTATCCTGCATCACTCCTCACGGAGAACGGATATTTAAATCATGAAAATTCTGCATACCTCCGACTGGCATCTGGGCCACCAGCTACATGGCTATAGCCGTGATTACGAACACCAGGCTTTTCTCGACTGGCTGACAGAAACACTGGAACAACAGGCAATTGACGCGTTGTTAGTAGCAGGCGATATTTTTGATTCTGCCAACCCACCAGCCAGCGCCTGGCGCATGTTATATCGCTTTCTGGCTACTTTGGCACAACGCCTGCCTCAGTTGGATGTGGTCTTAATCGGTGGCAACCATGATTCCCCCAGCAAACTGGACGCACCACATGAGCTGTTAAAGGCTTTTGATTTAAATATTGTCGGTGGTATTCACCGTGATGCCAATGGCCAGCTTGACCATCAGCGCATGCTGGTTCCCCTGACTGATCAGTCAGGCAGTACCACCGCCTGGGTTATGGCTGTTCCGTTTTTACGCAGTGCCGACCTGCAAACTGATAACCTGGAGGCAGATGATGACCGCCTGATCAAGGGTGTAGAAACCTTATACGCAGAAATGACAGCTGCCGCACGAAACGCAAAAACTGATCAGCAGGCTTTGATCGCTATGGGGCATGCTTATATGGCCTCCGGAACCTTATCCGAAATGTCCGAACGCCGGGTGTTAGGAGGCAACCAGCACGCCCTGCCCGCCTCGATATTTGCCGATGATGTAAGCTATGTCGCACTGGGGCATCTGCATCTGGCACAGCGGGTGGCCAAACAGGAACACATTCGCTATTGCGGCTCTCCCATTCCGCTGTCCATGTCAGAACGCGATTATAAACACCAGGCATTAGTCATCGAACTGGATGGCCCGGAGGTCACCAATATCGAGCCATTATTCGTCCCCTGCTGTGTGGGAATGCTGAGCATTCCGGCTCACCCCGCACCACTGGATGAGGTCTTACAGGCGCTGGAGCAACTGGAAACGGAAGACTATTCGCCGGAGCAACAACCATTTCTTGAAGTGAATATCCTACTGGATAAACCACAGGCTCTGCTGCGTGAAAAAATCTTACAGGCACTGGAAGGCAAAGCTGTACGTCTGACAAAAATCAATCCACATTACCGGCAGCAGGAGAATAAAAATACCCTTCAACATCAGCGCCTGGCTGATGTCAGCCCTGAACAGGTGTTTACACTGGGCTGGACGAAGAAATATCAGGATGAACCGGATCAGACACTGCAAAAAGCTTTTGCTGAATTACTCTTGCTCGCAAATGAAGATGAATCCATCGAAACCACCGGGAAACAGCAATGAAAATTCTGGCGCTACGCGGTGAAAATCTGGCAAGTTTGCAAAGCCGGTTTGAAATTGATTTTTCCGGCAGCACTTTAGGCACAGCAGGCCTGTTTGCTATCACAGGCCGAACCGGCGCGGGGAAATCCACCTTATTAGATGCCATTTGCCTTGCGTTGTATGGGGCCATTCCACGCCTGCAGTCCAACAAAAAAAATGACGCTGAAATTGGGCGTGATGACGATGATAACCGCATTAAGGCCAATGATGTTCGCAGCATTCTGTCACGTGGCAAAGGCGAAGGGTTTACTGAAGTCGATTTTCTCGCTGATGACGGTACCCGCTGGCGCGCACACTGGTCAGTACGGCGGGCACGGGCAAAGGCAGAAGGGCGCATTCAGACAGCGGAACAATGGCTGGAAAACCTCAATACCTCACAACGTTTTGCCGGTAAAAAACAAGAATTACAACACGAAATCCAGCGTCTGATTGGCCTCAGCTTTGAGCAATTCCGCCGGGCAGTCATGTTACCTCAGGGAGAATTTGCGGCGTTTCTCAAAGCACCGGCGAATGACCGGGCTGAATTACTCGAACGCATGACAGGCGGTGAAATTTACAGTCGTGTATCGGTATTAGCTTATGAACGCGCACGAACAGAAAAGGAAGCTTACCAGCAACTGCGGGCAAAACTGGGAGATGTAACCTTATTGTCTGACGATGAAAAACAGGTCTTAACCACCCGCACTGAAACACTAAAACAGCAAACCAGCAAACTCAGCGCTCAGCTGGATGAGTTAAAACAGCACCAGAATGTGCTAACCGCTACCGAAAAATTACGACTCCGGATTACTAAAGCAGAAGATTTTGCTAACACCTCCCAACAAGCAGCAGACACCGCACAACCCCGCCAGCAATACCTCACTCTGGTAGAAAAAGTACAGCCCGCTCGCAGCGATTATTCACTGCTGCAACAGGCGGGGGTTCAGCTGGAAAAACTGCAGCACACCCTCAGTACCACTCAGGCTGAATGGCCTGCAACAACGAAGCTGAAACAGGACAGTGATGAACAGGTGACGTCTGCCATTAAGGCTTTGGCACAGACAAAGCAGGAATGGCAAATACTGGAGCCGGATTTACGTGCCGCACAAAAGCTGGAACAGCAGTGTGAGAACGTGCAGCAGCAGTTAGAGGCATTGCAGCAGGAACAAAAGCAACAGCAGCGCTCAGCCAGCGAGCAGAAACAACGTTTAACTCAACTCCAGTCACAACAGGCTGAGCTACAGCACACGAAAACGACGCTGAGTGACAAATTAGCTAAAGACAAGGCAACCCAAACCATCACTGAGCAATTTCAAGCAGTGCTGGATAATGTAGCGCAGTACCTGAGTGCACAGCGGACACAAGCCCAACTCCGGGCCGACAAAGCACAAATTAATGCTGAGCAGCTAAGCCATAAACAACAGCAAGACGATTTAACAGTAAAACTAAAAACATTAGCTGATAACAAAAAAACCTGTGAAGCCCGGATCGCCGAAACCGATCTTGTGGCACTGGAGCAATTACAGCATCGGGAGTTGTCGCAGTACGCTGATAAACAGCAATTCAGAGATTTACTCCGTCAGGCAATGGCTGCCTTGAAAGAATGGCGCTCATTGCTAGCGCAGGCAAGCAAAACACAGGCACAGCAAACTGAAATGCAGAATACACTGTCTGACCTGCAGCAAAATCTGAAACAGTTATCACCGGAACTGCAGACTCTCAGAATTCGCCACGCAGAGTGTGAGCATCTCGTGCAAAAAAGCCGTGAAGTGATGCAACTCAGCGATTACCGTGCTGAATTACGCCCGAACGAAGCCTGCCCTTTATGTGGCTCTCCCGATCACCCTTATGCCAGTGACAATCCGCTGGCTGAAGGCTTACTGCATACTCAGCAACAGCACCTCAAAACATTAACCGAAGAACTAAAGCAGTGCGAAACCCAACACAATCATCTTGAACATAGCATCCCTCAGGAACAACAACGGCTGAGCGCCTGTCAGGAAGAACTGGAAGCACTTCAACAACAGATCAGCGCGACATACCAGCGTTATGCCGTATTGTTTGACTCACTACGACTGGCAGACACCCTCAACGAGCAAGCCGATCAGCATACTCTGGAAAAACAACTGCGGGCCTGGGAACAGGAATTAGATGAGGGCATACACGCCCTGAACGTACTGGAACAGGCGAATGAGCAACGGGCACAGCAAATTAAGCAGGCGCGTACTGCTCAGGATGAGTTGCTGGCGTTACAGGAGCAGGAAAATGGATTCAGCACCGCTCTCCATACCCTGAATCAGCAAGACATGCAGTGGCAGGAACGCCTGCAGTCACTGGATACACAGCACACGATGCAAAGTGAAATATTGCAGACACGCACTGAAGCGCTGAACCTGCAATTAGCAGACAATCAATGGCAACAATCGCTACAGGAGCTGGGAGAGCAGGCGTTTATTGCACAACTTGAAGCCCGCACCAGGCAATACCGACAGGATCAGCAGGCTTTAGCAGATGCAGAACAGCAATACAGTACCTTAGCTCCCAAAATCGCCGCCACTCAACAAACGCAGAAAGACCTGAATAACCAGCTGACACAACTAGCCGCCAAGACCGGTGCATTGACAGAACAGAAACAAGTTTACCGCAAACAACGTGAAACATTGGTGATTGAACAAGACCTGGGGCAGCTCGAACGCAAACATCAACAGACCATTGAAAACGCACAACAGAATGTAGAAAAAGCACAAACATTACAGCATGAAGCCAGTGAAAAGCTCGCAACAATGCAGGCCACGCTAAAAGGACTGGAGCAACAACTCACTGAGGCCGCAACCAATCACGAACGATTACAGCAAATCCGGGCAAACTGGCAGCAAAAACTGGCACTGGACGATGAGCAATTGAGTGAATTGCTGGCTCACGACGACAACTGGCTGCGCAAAGAACGGGAGGATTTAAATCAGCTGGCGCAAAACGCAGCATCCGCCAAAGTCACTTTGCAGGCACGTCGACAGGATTTACGGGAACAGGAAACCCTGGCGGAAGCTTCACGCCAATGGCTGATTGAAGCGTCGGCAGCCATAGCAACACAAACATTGCCTGAGCGCGTCACCAGTGAACATGCCCCTGCTGAAGATGATGAACAACAGGCAGAATTACAGACACAACTAGCCACACACTGGCAGCAAAAAAAAGACGAACTCGACGAGCAAATATTTCAGTACCGCCAGCAACTCAGCGCTGATGCACAGGCCAGAGAGAAAGCTGGCCACCTGACTCACCAGCTGACAGCTCAGCAGGAACGTTATGAGCTATGGGAGAAAATGAACGAGCTGATTGGCTCAGCCAACGGCAGTAAATTCCGTAATCTGGCGCAAAGCCTGACCCTGCAACAACTGGTGGTCTTAGCTAATCAACATTTACAGGATCTTGCGCCACGTTATGCTTTACAACCGGTGCCGGGCAGTGGGCTGGCTTTACAGGTCATCGATCATGATATGGGCGATGAGGTGCGGAGCGTTGAGTCTTTATCCGGTGGAGAAAGCTTTTTAGTCTCGCTCGCGCTGGCTTTAGCGCTGGCCTCACTCGCCGCCGATACCCGGCAGCTGGGTTCGCTGTTTATTGATGAGGGTTTTGGCACCCTCGATCCGGATAGCCTGGAAATGGCACTGGCTTGCCTTGATGCATTACAGGCTGACGGGCGACAGATAGGAGTCATTTCGCATGTAAGCACGTTGGTGGAACGAATTGGCGTACAGATAAAAGTAGAATCAATGGGCGGCGGGCAAAG